>JBMLTO010000001.1:0-2867 GCA_049239925.1 Legionella sp.
GATCAATTTTTGATTCGCCAAATAATACAAAATCTCGCCAGCTCTCAGCGCCACAAATACTGCCACACAAAACCACAAATAAAATCTCTATGAGTGGGTACAATTTTCTTCTGGAAATTCGTGGATCGGGTCATTTAGAAAAATAAACATCAAATCCTATCACTACTAGATATAACAGCCTGATTGATTGAAATTAGTAAACCATATAACATGATGAATGTATTTTTAGCGAGGACATATGAGCAATAATCCATCCAACCCCATTCGCTATAGCCATGGATTTACGCTAGTAGAATTGATGGTTACCGTTTTAATTATCGCTATTCTAGCTAGCATAGCTTATCCCAATTACTTGCATATCATTACACGAACTAGGCGTCATGATGGTCAAGCAGGATTAATTGATTTAGCAAACCGCATGGAACAGTATTATGCTCTCAATCACACGTATCAAACAGCAACCTTAGCCACAGGAAAAAAAACAGATATACTGGATGTAAATCAATCACCACAAGGCTGGTATAAATTTGCAATCGAATCAGTCAGTCCACAACATTACTCGCTTCATGCCATCCCACTCAAAGCACAAGCAATCCATGATAATCATTGCCAAACGTTAACATTCAATGACTTAGGCATTAGAGGAATTACCCATGGCCCTCAAGGACAACCAAAAGGACAACGGGATGAATGTTGGATTTAACCACAAGTTGTAAAAGATTTTTTATGGCTCATTTTGACTTTTACTTGGTCATGTATATACTATTAGTTAAGCTTAACATCTAATGAGAATGATTATGGCACAAACCAAGACTCCCCATCAGCAACCGACAGCAACCATCCAACCATCCATCAGTAAGCCCGAACAACCCAGTCAACAACGACTGGAACAATGGTTTGCAAAATTAGAACGTCTTAATGAATCAGATCCCAACCGGTTAAGTAACCATCAGCAACATTCTAAGCCATTGACAGATAGCGAACTTGCAACTCGTTTTGTGGCAAGGTTTGGCCTACGATCAGCTAAAGATGTGATGGTTTTTTTAACATCAGCTGCAGGTAAAAGTACGCAAGAACAATTCATGCGACAATTGATCGAGCAAGAACTACTGGATGAAGAGTTGCTATTTGAACAGCAAGACTATCAATTAACACGTAGACGCTTATTATCTTATCTAGTATTGGCCTACCTTTACAGCAAAAGCGCTAAAGCCAAACAACTCAATGAATTCATCCAAGCTGAAATTGATAAGATGCTCAAAGAACAAAAAGACCACTCTAAATATGAGCATAAAAGCTCTCATGAAGAAAAGTTACATCAACTGATACAAAGTCATGCTCAATTAACCAATGCCTTACAAAAAGAATTAAAAGATAGACTCCATGACTCAACGACCCTTGAACACGATATTGACAAAATCGAACAAGCTTGGCTTGATACTTCTGCTAAGTATGAACTATTTAACGATTACTTAAATCATATCCATCTTAATTTCGATGATCTGCTCGGCGATCTTAGCAACCCTAATAAACGATTGACGCAAACCGTCGATTTCATCGAAAAAAGGATTTTAGCGATTTCTACACAATTGCAGCAACAGGCTGATAAGATTATGCAACTCCTTGAGTCTAACGACCCAAGAGATGAACTCACCGCAAAAAAACAGCTCATTGAAAATAATGCTTGTAATCTACAACTCGCTGCATTAAAAGAAATGCTACAAATTGCACAAGGAGATATTCGTTTATATCGTTTTGACGGCAGTATTGCAACTTCATTTGCTGACGCAGATTTCTGTTTATCTAGTGATAAAAGAATTGTTAGACTTGACGAGCAGTGCTACTTAATTCCAGCCAACAAAGAAGTACATGATTTATCATACGAGGAACGAGATCTAGCACAACAAAACTATCAACAATTACGCCTACAGCCATCAGCGATGAGCGTAAAAAAATTGGTTAATCATAATCATGAGTCAGAACAGAACCAATACAATGCACATAGAAGCAAATTAAGCGCTAGAAGCGAAGCCATGCAACATGAACTAGATTTACTAGCCCAACAACTAACTCAAGTTCAAGCCGCTCGCGCTAATACTGAGTTTATGCTAAATCAGTTGCAGGCCCATCCACAAAGCACCGCGCCACAAACGTTAACGAGTCCATCACCAAGACCAACTCCAAAAGCAACTAATCAAGCTGAATCAGAGCAGTTTCTATCGAGTACCTATCGGCAAATATTATTGCTGATGAAAAATAATCCCAGTAATCATGGACTGCAACGTTTACGCGAGCGGATAGTGCAACAACCATCGTTACAACAGGCCGTGCAAACAATCGATAACTTAACAGCCGGAAAACCCATTCCTGAGCCAGCCATGAGAGCATTACTAGCAGCGGTTAAACGCCTAGACAGGCAAGGCCACTTATCTCATAAAGAATTGTATTCTCAACCTAGCCAGGAACCAAAACAGACAGAAGCCAGACAGTTTAATCCATCGCCATTTCATTCTTAATAAACGCCTAGCCCCAGTAACATGGGGCAACTTATAGCAATAGGACACGTTCAAAGCAAATAATCGATTGCACGCGACGAATCAAATACATGAAGTCTGATTCTAAAAATAATCGTACATCATTGTTTAATGCTCCTTGGTTACCTTTGAGGGCAAGCACATAAAAACCACCTTCGTCGTGGATTTGCTTCGCAATGGCGGTTGCTTTTTGCGTTCCCATTCCATCTATCGTAATAATAGTATCTTTCAGGCTCAGTAATTTTAGCAATCATGGAATAGCAGTAATTTCATTCGACTTTTCAGCTACCTTCTGTTGTGCCAATACTAGTCTGGCTCCCGTCGCAAATGCAC
>JBMLTO010000002.1:0-8611 GCA_049239925.1 Legionella sp.
GTGAAGATCCTACAGGCCAAGGCCCAACCTACAACAGATTGATTAAATTTTAATGTGATAGCCGTGGCTACTCTGAGATAGATACTACCCATTAAAGTTACCTACTTGGCGCAATGTTCTAGTCTGATTAAGGTCTTACCAGCCAACAAACAAATTCAAGGATGGAGCATAAAAAAGAAGGAAGTTCTAGCTCAATGAAAGAAAAAATAGTCTTGATGTTTTTTATTTAGGATCTAGCTCTTCGAGACGCGTGCTACGCACGCTCCTCAGGGTGAACGGTCCTGAGAAAAATGGCTAAACTTGAGGCTAAATAAAAGGCTTTTTTTGATGAAAATTTGTTCTTTCGCCTAGAATAGAGAAGCCGGTCAGTGTGCGCCTTTTATTCACGGTCAATGGCATGATCTATCATCGATAAGACACTGGCGTAGCAATACCTAGACAAATCAAGTTTGGTGTTATACATTGGCCATTTTTCAATGGGAATTGTGAATGCGTATTGCTTTACTAGTCGAATACGATGGCAGCGAATACCATGGTTGGCAAGCGCAAGCTGGGCTGCGTACAGTGCAGCAGGGATTAGAGCAGGCGTTAAGCCGTGTAGCTGATCAAGATATATCTGTCGTTTGTGCTGGAAGAACAGATACTGGCGTTCATGCAACAAATCAGATTATTCATTTCGATTGCGATAATCAACGGACAATTCGTTCATGGATTCATGGTGCTAATTCTTTTTTACCGAAAGATATCTGTGTTCGATGGGGAAAAGAAGTATCAGATCATTTTCATGCTCGTTATTCAGCCTTATCACGACGTTATCGTTATATTATATCGAATACTTCAATCAGACCTGCATTGTTACGAAGTAATGTGACCTGGCAGTACCGGCAGTTGGATCATCGTTCGATGCATCAAGCTAGCCAGTCTCTTCTCGGCGAACAAGATTTCACCTCCTTTCGTTCTGTTGAATGTCAGTCAAAAACACCTATGCGTCATGTTCATCGATTAGATGTGAGTCGTAATGGCGATTTGGTGATTATTGATATAACTGCGAATGCCTTTTTACATCATATGGTAAGAAATATTGCTGGTGTTCTTATTTCAGTAGGTTCAGGGAAACGACCTGTATCGTGGGTCGAGGAAGTTTTACAAGCGAGAGACAGACGCTTAGGTGCGGAAACAGCACCTCCTTACGGCCTTTATTTAGTAGAGGTTTTATATCCTGAAGAATTTGCAATTAATCAACAGGCTATTGGACCTATTTTTGCGATGGGATCCTAATTATGCTGATACTCTTCTATTAGAATTGGTATATGGAAAATATAATGAATCAAATTATTGACAAACGAGCACATTTTATTAGACAAATTATTACGGAAGACTTGGTGCAAGGTAAACACCAACACGTTATTACTCGGTTTCCGCCAGAACCTAACGGCTATTTGCACATCGGCCATGCAAAATCAATCTGTTTGAATTTTGGTTTAGCCCAAGAATTCAAGGGTCGATGTAATCTACGTTTTGATGATACCAATCCAGTTAAAGAAGAAGATGAGTTTGTTCATGCCATAGCGGAAGATGTTCGCTGGCTTGGTTTTGGTTGGGATGAATTAACTCATTCTTCCGATATCTATCAGCAGCTTTATGATTATGCTATCGAGCTCATTAACAAAGGGTTAGCTTATGTTGATAGTTTGAGCATGGAAGACATACGCGCTTATCGTGGCAGTCTTTCGGAGCCTGGTCGTGAAAGCCCTTATCGAAATAGAACTATTGCTGAAAATCTTGATTTGTTTACTCGGATGAAAGCTGGCGAATTTGCCGATGGTGAGCATGTGTTGCGTGCACGAATTGATATGCAATCAGGAAATATTAACATGCGTGATCCGGTGCTTTATCGTATTCGTCATGTTAGTCATCAACGGACAGGCAATCAATGGTGTATTTATCCCATGTATGATTATGCCCATCCATTATCTGATGCTTTGGAAAAAATTACGCATTCTTTATGTACCTTAGAGTTCCAAGACCATCGACCTCTGTATGAGTGGTTAATCAATAATCTTCCTGTTCCTGCAAAGCCGGTGCAGATCGAATTTGCTAGGCTGAATTTATCACATACAGTAACCAGTAAACGCAAGCTCCGAGAATTGGTTGAACAAAAAATTGTTGTTGGTTGGGATGACCCACGGTTACCAACCTTACGAGGAATGCGTAAACGGGGCTATCCGCCTGCAGCGATTCGTCAATTTTGTGAAATGATAGGGATCTCCCGCAGTGATTCTGTCATTGATATGTCTTTACTAGAGGCTTGTGTGCGAGATGAGCTTAATTCAGTTACTAAACGGGTATTATGTGTGCTTGATCCACTAAAAATTGTCATTGAAAATTATCCTGACGATCAAGTTGAGCAATTATCAGTTCCTTATATGCCACAAGATCCACAAAGCGCTACTCGTCTGCTGCCATTTTCGCGAGAAATTTATATTGAGCGTAGTGATTTTATGGAAGAGCCAACAAAAAAATATTTTCGTTTAGCTCCTGGAGCAGAAGTGCGCTTAAGGCATGCTTATATTATCAAGTGTCATCAGGTCATTCATAATGAGGCTGGTGAAATAATCGAACTGCGATGCACTTATGATAAGGATACTTTGGGCAAAAATCCGGTTGATCGAAAAGTGAAAGGGGTTATTCATTGGGTATCTATTGCTCAAGCTCATGCTTTTACTATTTATCAGTATGATCGTTTATTTCACGATGCCAATCCAGGACGTGTGGATGATTTTATGCAGTTTCTCAATCATCAGTCGTTAGAAATTATTGAGGGGTATGGGGAGCCGGCTTTAGCGAAACAAGATGTCGGGGATATTTTTCAATTTGAACGGTTGGGTTATTACTGTGTTAATACAGTAGAAGACATGCAAGTTAGAGTGTGCCATCGAGTTGTTGATCTGAAAGATACTTGGGGAAAAATTAATTAAGGATGCTCATATGCTACATGTTTATAATACCTTAACTAGGAAAAAAGAAAAATTTATACCGATAAACCCAGGAAAAATTGGCCTCTATGTTTGTGGAATTACTGTCTATGATTTTTGTCATTTGGGACATGCCAGGGCAATGGTCTGTTTCGATGTTATTGTACGTTTTTTGCGTGAACAAGGTTATCAAGTTACTTTTGTTCGCAACATTACTGATATTGATGACAAAATTATTGCACGTGCCGCACAACGAAAGATATCAATTGAGCAGTTAAGTGGTGAGTTTATTGAGGCCATGCATGAAGATATGCGGGCATTAAAGATATTACCTACAGATGCAGAACCTCGTGCAACACAACATATCCCAGGTATTATTCAGTTGATTGATCGTTTGATAGCTAAGAAATTGGCTTATAAAGCTGATAGCGGTGATGTTTGTTTTGAAGTTGGCAAATTCCCTGATTATGGTCAATTATCTCATAAAGATCTGGATGGGTTGCTCGCGGGCGCACGTGTCGATATTGATAATGACAAACGTTCACCGCTCGATTTTGTTTTATGGAAGCGGGCAAAACCAGGAGAGCCTAGTTGGTCATCACCCTGGGGTGAAGGTCGGCCTGGTTGGCATATCGAATGCTCTGCAATGGCTATGCAAGAATTAGGTGAACAGTTTGATATTCACGGTGGTGGATTGGATCTTGAGTTTCCTCATCACGAAAATGAAATTGCGCAGAGTGAGGGGGCAACAGGAAAACGATTTGCTAATTACTGGCTACATGTGGGTATGCTGCAGGTAAATTACGAAAAAATGTCTAAGTCTGTTGGCAATTTTCATACAATTTCTGATGTGCTCAGCAAGCATCACCCTGAAGTTGTGCGTTATTTTCTGTTAAGTAGCCACTATCGTAGTTCGTTAAATTACTCTGATGCTAATTTGCATAGTGCAGCAAAGGGATTGACGCGTCTCTATCAAGCCCTCAAAGAGATCCCTATTACTGTAGATCAGTTAGTGCCTGCTTGGGTAGAACAATTTAATGCTGCTATGAATGATGATTTCAATACACCAGTAGCGTTATCACTGTTATTTCAATTAAGCCATGAAGTTAATAAGACTAAATCTACTTCGCTTGCCTACACATTAAAATATCTGGCAAGTACTTTGGGTCTTTTACAAGAACCAGCAGCGCATTTTTTACAGTCAGGCTTGTCGTCTGATGATGATTTATTGATCATTTCTCAACTGATCGCTGAGCGAACAGAGGCACGTAGCTGCCGAAATTGGTTGAAAGCTGATCAAATAAGAGATCAGTTATTAGCAATCGGGGTTGAGCTGGAAGATCATATTACTGGTACAACGTGGCGAAAAGTTTAGTGTATATTTGTTAACTAATTTATTTATATACTGGTGACTCGCAAGATTTCTGCCAAAGACGTCTCACCAGCCAATACTCTTTTGAAGCCATCTGAGCGAATGCTCGCAATTCTAGGACGAATGTAATGTTCTATATCCGGAATGCTCTCATGGCGATGAATCATGCATCTTAACGTTTCGTCTATAGGGATTAATTCATAAATCCCTGTTCGGCCATGATAGCCTAAATGATTACAATGCTCACACCCTTGCGGTTGGCAAACATGACTAAGATCATCGCTTTCCTTTAGTTCCATCAATTCGAGTTCATCATCACGTAATAGATGTGGGATTTTGCAATGCGAACATAATTTTCTAACGAGACGTTGGGCTATTAATCCTATAATGCTCGATGACAGTAGAAATGATTCTACCCCCATATCATGTAAGCGAGTTAACGCCCCTAAAGCACTATTGGTATGTAGAGTCGATAATACTAAATGTCCAGTAAGACTGGCTTGTAATGCAATTTCAGCCGTTTCAAGATCTCTTATTTCACCAATCATAACTATATCGGGATCTTGTCGTAGAATTGCTCGTAACCCTTTAGCAAATGTCATGTTTGCTTTATGATTGACTTGCGTTTGGCCTATGCCTGGTAAGTCATATTCAATGGGATCTTCGATAGTTAGGATGTTGCGACTAACAATATTTAATTCAGTTAGCATGGCATATAAGGACGTTGTTTTTCCAGAGCCTGTTGGTCCAGTGACAAGAAGTATCCCATGTGGCTGGCTAATCATGTTATTAACCGTCTGCATAGATGCAGCTGACATACCTAATGAGTTTAGATCTAACTGAGCCGTTTTTTTATCCAGTATTCGTAAAACGACACGTTCGCCATGATTGGATGGTAGTGTTGATACGCGAACATCAACATTATGATCGGCTATACGCAGAGCAATTCGCCCATCTTGCGGGATACGTTTTTCAGCAATATCAAGCTTCGCCATTACCTTAACACGAGAAATGACCAACGGCGCAATACTACGCTGGATCTCAAGTACTTCATGTAATATGCCGTCAATACGGTTACGAACTAATACTCTATTTTCATAAGTTTCTATATGAATGTCCGATGCTTGCTGTTTAATTGCCTGTGTCAATATGGCATTTAATAGGCGAATAATTGGTGCATCATCTTGGTTATCTAGAAGATCGGCGCTAACGGGTAATTGGCTAGCTAGTTGGGCTAAATCAAAACTATCTTCCATCCCTTCAGCGGCATCGAGGATTGATGATTGGGACTGGTAAATTTGAGTCAGATACTTTTGAAAATCATCATTACTGACAGCAATTAATTGCAATTGACAGTTTAAAAATCGCTTCAGTTCAACAAACACTGCAAGTGGGGTATCTATCAAATGATAGATAATAGCAATATTGTCTTGTATCCCCATCATGACCACGCCATGTTTTTTAGCAAACAGATAAGGAATAAGTTGTTCATTATTGTTCATTAGTTCACTTTTTTTCTGCTAATGGTTTTTTCTCTTGTTGGCTAAATGGTTTAGGCAACATAGGTTTTGATAGGGTGGGCAAGATAATTTGATCATTTTGTTGGTTATATTCTTGCTCTCGTATTGAATTTAATTGTTTTTCACGAATATCATTATATTTGCTACCAGTGAGTTTGATCCCTTCCTGTTCGCCGGTCAATATTAGTGGACGGATGAAAACCATGAGTACTTTTTTTTCACGATTACGAATTGTATGTTGGAACAAACGACCTATGCCAGGAATATTGCCAAGCACTGGCAATTGGTTCTGATCACGGCCCAGGCTATCTTGTGACAAACCACCAAGAACAATAATATTGCCACTTTCAACGTGAACGGAAGTCACAATGGCGCTGATGTTAAAGATAGGATTGGAGCCCGACTGAGTACCAGTTAAGGGATCAAGTGTATCGTTACCTTGGTCAATTTGCATTTGAATGCCATTGCCGCGCGTAATTTGGGGGCGCACATAAAGATGTAATGCAACATTGACTCGTTCAAAGGTCGTATAGGGACTTGCAGTTCCTTGACCGTTGGCATTATTAGGGTAGGATGATGATGCAACAGAGACTTGTTTACCAATTAAAATTTTGGCCTGACGATTATCCAATACTACCACTGATGGCGTCGACAAAATATTGGCTTTATGTTTTTGTGCTAACGAATATATTTGAGATTGGAAATTATCAAGTGAAGTTTTAGAATTGATAATGGCAAAACCAGGTTTAAATCCTCCATTACTATCCGTATGTCCCCATTCTATTCCCAGCGAGTTAAAATCAGTTTCATTGATTTCAGCAACCAGTGCTTCTATAAGTATTTGTGCTGGTTTAATATCTAATTGGCTGATCACTGATTTAAGTGTTCGGATGAGAGTGATTGGGCCATTAATGATGACTGAATTGGTATTGGGCTCTCCAATGATTTGTACCGATGGTTTATTTGTTCCTTCTGTTTGAGTGCCAGTGCTTGACGTATTAGCGGTTGCATCAGGGTTGGCTCCTGGTTGATTGATAGTTAGGTTATTACTATTAGTACCGACTAGACTAGACGCAGGATTTGTACTATCTAATCCAGGTCGGGTCACTGTGCCGATCGTTGTACCCACTTTGCCGCTAAAATTGGATTGTGCAATTCCCCCCAAGATAGGTACCAAATCTTCGGCACGTAAGTAATTTAAGTAAATGACTTGCGTGTTGTTGCCGGATAGATTTCTTTGTTGTTTATCCAGTTGGGCTATAAGCATTCTCAAACGTAATCGTTCAGTTCGATTGCCGCTAATAATCAGCGTATTATTTCGATCATCAGCAGCAATGGTTGTTTGATTATTTAGTCCACTGCTATTCGGTGATTTTACCAAGTCTTTTAAAGTTGCAGCTACATCCATTGCTAGTGAGTGTTGCAAGGGAACCATGTCTATACCATTGGAAGATGAGCTGTCTACTTGCTTGATAATACTTGCTAATTGTTTGATGTTATTGGCTCGGCCAGATAAAATTAACATATTCGATGGACCATAGGCCGATACATTGCTCCATTGCGGCATTAGTGGTCTTAATACAGGCACCAGTTGTTCAGCTGGAACATAATGTACAGCCATCACTTCTACCATCATGTCATCGCCCTCAGGTTTAGCGTAGCCTGGCTTGAGTGAGTCAGGTGTTAGGGTTTTGGCATCAATGCTAGGAATGATTTTTACTACAGCACCGCTGGGAATGGCTGCATAACCAGACACTTGTAACATGGAAAGAAATACTTGGTAGAGCTCTTGATCAGACATCGGTGTACTTGACACGATAGAGATCTTGCCTTGCACGCGTGGATCGATAATGAAATTTTTTCCTGTGACGCGGGATACTTCCGCAATTACCGCTCTGATATCGGCATTTCTAAGATTCCATACTTTATCCGATGAGGGTTTGAGAGCGGTTGTCGTTTTATCTCTAACTAAATAAAGCTCGGCTATTTTGCGCAGTTGGTTTGCCATTATAAAATCATTCACTGGACCAATTTGAATATGGTAAGGACTCTGCTCATCTTTATGTTCGATTTGTACAGGATAGTTCAGCACAGTGGCTAATTTCTTCTGTAAATCTTCAGCATGTTTCAGATCAGATAGCTCGCTGATTTGCAGTAAGTAGCTAGATTTTCCAGCCTCAGAGATTGTTTTAATACTCAGATCAACTGCAAAAATAAAAGGCGACCATAAAATCATAACCAGTAGAAGAGTACGTATTCGCATCTGAAAGCCATCAAATTTTTTATGCAATGATAACTAAATTTAGTGTGTTGTAATAGATGCTCTACATCAAATGAACAGTTGTAATCATGACTTTCTTAGGTTGATGACGAAAATATGCTTTTATGGGATATGGTGAATATTGATAAATGGTGGCTATGGGTGGACTCGAACCACCGACCTCAGCATTATGAGTGCCGCGCTCTAACCGGCTGAGCTACATAGCCATACAGGGCATACATTTTGTCTTTTTGGTTGTTAGATGTCAATACCAACTATAAAAAATAACAGGGTTTTCGCATTAAAATTTAATCAATCTGTTGTAGGTTGGCCTTGGCCCAACAATAACGTATTGAAATCCAAGGTTACAGCTAAAAATCCTTGCCAAAATACAGTCATTGGATCTAGCCTATGCGCTCAAGGAATTTCATACAAGTCCAAACCACATGCTATTTTTTCACGGTAGTGCTTCAAGATAGAAGTA
>JBMLTO010000003.1:0-7471 GCA_049239925.1 Legionella sp.
CCTTGGGAAATTATATTGGCAGTTTTATTCTTGATTTTGCTGCGGAATGTGGGATGGAACAGCCAACCCATGAGCAGGTGAAACACATCAGGGATGCACAGGCCGAGCGCAGAGAAATCATATCTTTCTTGCCATTGCAACCTGGTTTCAACAGCATAAATTGCGCGTTACAAACAAAATTACCTTTTATCAACAGAACAGGGATGTGATGAAGAGCGCGATTCAAGAACAGATCAAAAGATTAATGCTTCAAGCCGTATGAGCTAAGTGCGAAACTCGCGTACTAAAGAACCTATTTAAAACGAACAACCAAAATTCCAGCAGTACTTTCAAATAATCTGTCATTTTATCCAGTAATTGTTTAACGAGCGAACTGTTCTTTGCTAAAAGCTACTCGTTCTGCAATTGACTCGTGACCTAGTGCTGCTCGTGCTTCTATCGTTCGATATCGATTCAATACCCCTTCACGATTAGCGATTTGAATATTCAATCCTGGGCGGGCATTTAATTCCAGCATTAACGGACCTTGTTGTTTATCAAGGACAATATCCACTCCTAAATATCCAAGTCCAGTAAGCTCATAACTGCTCGCTGCAATTTCTAGAATTTTGTCCCAATAGGGAATGGCAATATTAACAATTGGGTTTAGGGTATCTGGGTGAAAGTCGATAATATCATTATGAAAAACACCTCCCAAGGTTAAGCCAGTTGCTAAATTAACACCGGTACCAATTGCACCTTGATGCAAATTTGCTTTACCCCCTGATAGTCTGGTGGGCAAACGTAACATTGCCATTGCTGGATAACCTAGTAAGGTGATAATACGAATATCAGGTATTCCCTCATGACTAACATTAGCAAAGACGGGATCGACGACCACTCGATGCTCTATAATGGCATAATCAGAGTGTCCTCCAAGGCTGTAGGCACCTGATAATAGGCAAGAGAGGTGATAACTGAGTTCTTGGTTGGTTAATAATTTTCCATTTACTTGCCGATAACGGCCAAAAACACGATCAGTGATGACAATAATTCCATCACCACCCGCTCCTCTCGCTGGTTTGATAACAAAATCATGATAAGGACGTAATAATTGCTCTAGTGTTTTAAGTTGATGTTCTCTATCAACAATTTCATAAAGTGGCGGTACGGCAATTCCTGCTTCCAAAGCTAGACGTTTCGTTTTGAGTTTATCATCAACCAGAGGAAATAGTTTGCGACGATTGTAACGTAGAACAAAATCACTATTACGCTGATTTATACTTAAAACTCCTTGCTGACGTAAACGTTTATAGGTTGAAAGCATTATTGTTCCCTCGCCAAGGCTTTAAACCGGACTAGTTCCAAGAGACGATAACCACGGTATTGGCCAAACCAAAGAATGATCGCTAATAAAACGAGTAATAACTCTGGAAAAGCAAAGATCAAATACTGTAAAGCTGCCGAACTCATCGCTGCAAAACACAATACTGCAGCAACAAGACTACCTATGCCTGATTTAATGGCTTCGTAGGCGCCGCGCTCATCCCAGGTTATGCACATCCGTTCAATAGTCATTGTTAATATGACCATTGGAAATAAGGCTACAGATAACCCGGATTCTAAGCCTAAATTTTGGCTGATTACACTAATAAAGATCATTAATAAAATGACAACGGTTAAAATGGCTGCCAATCGAGGAACCAATAAAAGACGCAGTTGATCCAGATAAAATCGAGCTAACAATCCGAAAGACACGATGATTGTAAATAAAAGAATTCCCCATATAACATGGGTTTCACGAAATGCCAATGCAATCAAAACCGGCATAAAAGTACCAAATGTGCTGATGCCAATGAAATTTCTCAACATTAAAATGATAAAAGCGCCTATGGGTACAGTGAGTAAAACTTTATATGTTTCTTGCGCATTAACTGGTAATTGGAGAAGCGAAAAGCGCAATAATTCCGATGCTGTTTCTAGACCTCGTGCTTTAGCTATACTCAGCGCATTGATCGGTGTTGGTGATATAGTAAGAGTAAACTGTGCTTTTTTACCGCCCGTTATATGAAACAGAGGATCTGCTCCGTATTGCCAGACCAGAAAGTTCTTAGGAAGCCCTGTTGCACCGGTATGAGGATTCATATAAACCCACTCTTTTTCATTGAATACGGCAATAAAGAAAGTGAATTCAGCTTTATTTTTATGTTGATTTAAGTAAAGTCCCTGAACGGGCATAGCATGAATATTGGCTTGATTTAAGATGGTTATTAAGGCACTAATCACATTCTGATCGGTAAATTTATTTCCCACTAATAATTTGGCGTTACCTTCTTTTTTATTGAGCTCTTTAATTGTACTTTGGCAAAAAGTAATGATATCTGCTGAAGACTGTCGGGCTTGCTCCATGATAGTTATGACGGCTGTTTTTTGGTTTTCAGCCAGTTGCTCTATTTTCAATTTTCCTGGTTTCGGCAAGTAGGCTTCATTGTTATCTGTTTCACGAAAAATAGCTCGATAATACAGTGATTGTGTACCGCTGCTCCGACGTAATGTCCAAATCACATGACGATTGTATCCACTAAGATTGGTACTTACCCCATAATTTTTAGAAATAAAATATTCATCCAAGATACTAAAATAGGGCGATAAATAAGGTATAGCAAAGCTCGCTTTGACGGGTACGTTTTCTGTAGCATTAAATTTTAAATTAGCTTCGAGCATCCAGCTATTGACATGTTCGCTTTCAATGAGTGGCACATCAAGAGCAAGATGACGGTAGAAAAAGATCATTGTTCCTAATACTAATAAAGTAATAATTAGCCCATATAAATGGTGTTTATTTGATTTCATTATTTATCCATTTTGGCGGTTTTAATTGTATATTTCAAACTGGGATCAACCACTCCATTGAATGCTATAATTGCTTGCCTACCTAAAAGTAATGGATATATAAATCGTTTACGGTTAGTCAGGTTAACCCTAATTGTCTGCTCCTGGTCGCCGAGCTTAATTTTCATCAGCACGACTGGTCTTTTGATGGCTTTACGCATTAATCGACTGGTATGTGCTTCTCCAGCACGAATTTTAATATTAACCTCTCCAACATGTTCACATTGGAAGATCATATCTCCTTCTTTAGTTGGCACAATGAAGTTTAAATAAGGTTTACCATCGATGCTTACCTCTTTAATATGGGTTGCGTTAAGCGAAGCAGATTTCGCGCCCGTATCAAGTTTTGCCGATAAGGTTAAATTATGCTCTAATAAAGTGGCTTTTTCAATAAATCCAAACGTTCTTTTTTCGTTACTTGCCATGGCAGGTCCTGACCAAGAGTGGCAGATAAGTAATAAACAAACAAAAAACCGCATTCAATCTCCTAACAAAGTCAAATGATATAGATCCTAGCAGGATTATTTGTTCTGACACAGTGTCTTTAATCATCTTTGCAAAATTATGAGGGATTTCAATGATAGTCGGTATTGGCTTGTTTCCGCAAGAAACAAATGCAATGATGATCGATCCCACCTTCTGCAGCAACATTAGGAGTTGTCGATTAAAATAAGAATGATGACATTATCAGCGAACGTCGGTTTTATGTCTTTACTTATAGCGTGGGGCAGGTTAATTTGTCTTATTTGCAGTAATCGATTGATTCTTATGAAAAAAACAAAATATTGGTTGTAATTGTCGTTAATCTTATTGCTTTAGCTGGGATTTTAAGAGCAAGATCTCATCACGAACTTTCGCCGCTAATTCGAACTCCATATTCTTCGCATGTGTATACATTTGTTTTTCAAGTATCGTGATTTGCTTGGTTATCTCTCCTGGCGTTGTCGCTATATAACTTGGTTTTTTTTCACTAACTTTTTGTCGCATACCAATATGAGCACCTTCCATAATATCGGCTACCGATTTATGAATGCCTTTAGGTATGATGCCATGCAGTTGATTATAGGCTATTTGCTTATCGCGACGGCGATTAGTTTCAGCAAGTGCTCGCTGCATAGAGCCTGTTGTCCGATCAGCATAAAGAATAGCACGGCCTTTAACATGCCGTGCAGCTCGACCTATGGTTTGTATCAGGGAGCGGTCTGAACGTAAAAAACCTTCTTTATCGGCGTCTAGTATAGCGACTAATGAAACTTCTGGCATGTCTAAGCCTTCTCGCAACAAGTTAATGCCGACCAGAACATCAAATGCACCTAAACGTAAATCACGAATAATCTCAACCCGTTCTACGGTGTCAATATCTGCGTGGAGATAGCGAACGCGAACGCCATGTTCACGCAAATAATCGGTCAAATCCTCAGCCATACGCTTGGTAAGCACGGTGATTAAAACTCTTTCCTTGGCCGCAACGACCAACTTAATTTCAGACAATAAATCATCTACTTGTGTTGCAACAGGTCTAATTTCAACAGGGGGATCGATAAGGCCCGTTGGCCGAACGACTTGCTCCGCAATATTATCAGCCTGTTCTAATTCGTAAGGACCTGGTGTTGCAGAAATATAAATAGTCTGAGGTGATCGTGCAACGAATTCATCGAATTGCATGGGGCGATTATCGAGCGCAGAAGGCAAACGAAAACCATAATTCACTAAGGTTTCCTTGCGTGCCCGATCACCTCGGTACATTCCACCAATCTGCGGAACGGTGACATGTGATTCGTCAATGATTAATAAAGCATCTGCAGGTAAATAATCAAACAAAGTAGGTGGTGCTTCTCCTGGATCTCTACCCGAAAGATAACGAGAGTAATTTTCAATGCCTGAACAATAACCTAACTCAAGCATCATCTCGATATCAAAGGCTGTTCGCTGCTCTAAACGTTGGGCTTCAACTAACTTATTTTGCGATTTTAAATCTGCTAGGCGCTCTTGTAACTCAATTTTTACTGATTCTATGGTTTGTAAAATGCGTTCACGCGGCGTGACGTAGTGGGTTTTCGGAAAAATGGTGATACGAGGCATTCGATGTAGTATTTCGCCAGTTAACGGATCGAAACTTGCTAAATTTTCTATTTCGTCATCAAATAACTGAATGCGAATGGCCTCTTTCTCTGAGTCTGCTGGAAAAACATCAATAACATCGCCATTCACTCTGAACTGGCCTCGTTCGAGAACTTGAGTTGTACGGGTATATTGCATTTCAGCCAGCCGTTTAAGAATTTTTCGCTGGTCGGATTGTTCTTTCCGTGAAAGATGTAATACCATGCGTAAATAAGAATCGGGATCGCCTAACCCATAAATAGCTGAAACAGTCGCAACAATAATCGCATCTTTGCGTTCAATAAGCGCTTTGGTAGCTGATAAACGCATTTGTTCAATATGCTCGTTGATAGAAGCATCTTTTTCAATAAAGGTATCAGAGGCGGGAACATAAGCTTCGGGTTGATAATAATCGTAATATGACACAAAATATTCAACAGCATTATCGGGAAAGAATGCCTTAAACTCGCCATATAGTTGTGCTGCTAGCGTTTTATTAGGGGCCATAATTAAGGTAGGTCGCCTAATTGCTTGAATAACATGTGCAATTGTATATGTTTTTCCTGAACCTGTAACACCAAGCAGAATTTGCCGTGCTAAACCAGCATGAATGCCATCAACTAGTGAGTTGATGGCATTCGGTTGATCGCCAGCAGGTTCAAAATTGGAATATATTTTAAATAGATTTTTCATATAATAACCACGAAATGTAGCACATTTTAAATCATAGAATAAAAATAGTGCGCCATAAGATCAACGCCAACGGTGCATGATAGCAAATAATACCCTGCTGGAGCCCAAAATGAAAATGACCCTTGCAAAACGTTTAGCCAAAGTTAAGCCGTCCCCTACACTCGCGGTAGCTGCCAAAGCGGCACAAATGCGCGCGCAGGGGTTAGACATTATCGGCTTGGGCACAGGTGAGCCTGATTTTGATACCCCGAATCATATCAAAGAGGCAGCGATAGCAGCAATTCAGACTGGTTTTACTAAATATACGCCGGTTGATGGTATCCCTGAATTAAAGTCAGCGATTTGTGATAAATTTAAACGAGATAATCATTTAGATTATGAGTTAAACCAGATTTTAGTATCAGTTGGTGGAAAGCAAAGTATTTTTAATCTATGTCAAGCTCTAATCAATGAGGGTGATGAGGTGATTATACCTGCACCATATTGGGTATCTTATCCAGATATTGTTTTACTAGCAGGTGGCAAACCAGTTATTTTAAATACCACGTCTAAACAACGGTACAAAATAACGGCAGAACAGCTAGATCAAGTTATTACAGCTAAAACAAAATTATTATTTATCAATAGCCCCTCGAATCCTTCCGGAATGGCATATAGCCTGCAAGAGCTCCAGGCATTAGGTGAGGTATTGCAAAAACATCCGCATGTTTTTGTTGCAACAGATGATATGTATGAGCATATTTTATGGTCACAACCTTTTGTTAATATTCTCAATGCCTGCCCAGCGCTTTATGAGCGAACTATTGTGCTTAATGGGGTTTCTAAAGCTTATGCGATGACCGGTTGGCGGATAGGTTATGCCGGCGGACCTGCTTCGTTGATTGCTGCCATGAATACTATTCAGTCACAGTCAACATCAAATCCCTGTTCAATTGCACAAAAAGCGGCTGTAGCTGCCTTAAATGGCAGTATGAACAGTATACATCTGATGGTAGAAGCCTTCCGGCAAAGACATGACTATATTGTTAAGCGCCTACATGAAATCCCAGGTATAGAGGTGATTCCTGCCGACGGCACATTTTATTTGTTCCCCAATGTGCAAGAAATAATTGATCGACTAGGCTGCAAAAACGACCTTGTTTTTGCCGAAACACTACTGCAAAAAGAGGGATTGGCTTTAGTGCCAGGATCTGCTTTTGGGAATGAAGGTTGTATTCGCTTATCATTTGCTACCAGTATGGATACACTGCACGAAGCAATCGATCGGTTACAGCGATTTTGTCAACAATAAGATATTGTTCGAATTTCCACCAAAATAGACAAGCAAATTGACCAATAAAAAGGTTCAATTTGCTTTTTTCCGAAAAACAGCTCATCACTGAGCAGAATAATTCTGATCAAATCCCTTGACCTGTAAACCTAACTTAGTTAGAATCGCGTCATATTCCCTGGTAGCTCAGTCGGTAGAGCGGATGACTGTTAATCATTAGGTCGGCGGTTCGAGTCCGTCCCGGGGAGCCAAGCCTAGCAATAGTTTTGGCACTCTAGATCGATAAGCCACTACCCTCTCGGTGACACTGGTGGGACAGTTAAACACAACAAACCACAATAAAACCATCCTAAATCAATCACTCTTTAACTAAAAACCTTAATCAGTTTCAATCGTCTTTTATTGCCTTATTTTACACAAAACAGAGACTGTTTTTGGGGCTATTGTCCCTTAAGTGTCCCAAAAGATAATATAAATAGTTTAATATAGCATTACCCACTAACCATTAGACGTTAAATTTTGCTAGAATCCGTGGTT
>JBMLTO010000004.1:0-6018 GCA_049239925.1 Legionella sp.
GGCTCTATTGCCGTTTAACCTAAATGCAAACCGTATTTAGCCGAACGCATACGATTCTTTTAATCTCTATCATTGAATACTATAACACACTAAGTCTGATTATCAAAATAATCAGACTTAGTGTGTTTCCCTACAATGAAATGGCTTGACTAGGTTCACTTCAACTCCTGCAAATGATGATTAGCAACCAAGGCATCATCTGATCTAACATGGTTGCTTGCTGAAACTATTTCTTTAAATTGATTTTTAATTCGGTTTTGATTATCTAATACTAAATCCTGATTTTCTAATAATAAGGCCTTAACCTGCATTGCAGTATGTTGCACAGCTGCTGAATCCAGAAGATGTGTATCCATAAGACCGCTATAGCCTTGTTCTTGAGCTATTTGTTCAACCAGGCCCCTCACCTTAGATAATGATTCTAGCGAACATGGTATTTGTTTGTTCTTTTCATCACTAAGAGCAATCGTTAATTTATCTAAATACTCTTGCGAGTTAAGCTCTTCTAATAAAGCCTGGTGATATAATTTTAAACCTTCAGACCCTAAAAAATCGTTTACGGTTATCGTCGCTCCTCTTGCTGATTGGGATATATTCTTTTGGGGTAAAAAAAATAAAAATTTTTCTCTGAAATTAATCATAGGTTGTTCTGAGAATATTTTTTTAATCTCGTCTTGGTACACAATAGATATTTGAGAAATTTTTTCTTTTATTCTGGGATCGATTTGGCTAAGGGTCTGATGATCTTCCATCGAAAAATAATGATGAACTCTAGATGTTGATTTTTCATTAAATTGTTTGGTATTTATCTGTTCTATCAAATATTGTTCAAAGTTACCGTTAAATGTTGGTGTGTTTTTATTTTCTTTAATCCAAGAAAATTTCCCAAGAGGACAACTCATTACCAAGTCCTGATACTGCAACCGTAGTTCATCTATTTGTTGATGATTATCAGAATTAACAGCATCTTTTATTTTGAGCTGCAAACTAAGAACTTGGGCAGCATAATTCATATTAAGTTGATTATTCTGATAATATTGTTGGAAGCTCTTAAAAATAATATCTAATTTCTCTTCGATGGTTTGATTATCTTTAATCGGTAACGGTTCTCTTAACACTCTTTCGGCCATATTTTGATAAGTATTAATGATTAAATTTGGAGAAATTTGTGGATTGTTATTCAACAGGTGGATGATTGTTTCTCGAGCCTCTAGGAGGCCCTGCTCTATTTTATCAGAAAAATCATTTGTACGAGCTAATTCGGTTAATGCTTCTGCCATTTCTGTCGTTGAAACAATAGCCGGATAATCTCGCCACAATTTATGTTCTCCCTTTTTCAATAAGGGAACATGATCAAGCGAGGTTCTATTGAAATAATCGATTATAGGGTTTTGATGCGTAACTTTACCACCAAATTTAGGATGTTTACATAAGTTATCACATGCATGACCATAGTCAATACGTACAATTTTAACCCTGTTTTCTGCGTCGATTATCACGATCATATTTCCTGGATTAATGTCATGATCACCGACTAAAGCGGACATCGCAATTGCATTTGCTAGCTCTTTTTTAAATCCTGGATACCGTTTATTAATGTCCTCTAAATTATATTGTTGTTTACTTACATCGGTTTTCTCGCAAACTAGTGATGTATGTGAACCTATTTTTGCTCCACCTAAAAAATCATCTAATGATTGCAATCGTCCACCCGGAGGGCACACTAAATAAGCTGATACTATATCCACTGTTTTTTGTTTAGGATCAGGGACAAGATAGATATTGGGAGCGGCCCCCAATTTTGTTGCGATGCAAGACACCAGAAACTCACCTAGGTTAGCAGTATCTAATTGCCCTGCTAATTTCCTATCAAGCCAGCTTTTTTTAACGATAGATTTCTTATACTGAAAGAAATTATTATCATTATCTGTAACTCTCATACTTCCGGTTTTGCCACCGGAAGATGATGCAGAAGAAAAATTAAAATTGCTTAAGGATTTTATCTTCATAGATTTCCCATGAACATATCTATTAAATAAAGTATAGTATGTCTATAATAAAAACAATAACATTGTCGTTAACTGTCTTTCATGATACAATTTTGTAAAGCTATACTTAACAGGAGAATAATATGCCGATATTTACTAATAAAATGTTGTCTTATCTGCAAAAAATAATCACTGAACTTTTTTTTTCTTACCTAACTAAGCATGAAAAGGATTTAAAAAATCAAGAGAAATGGAGTGATGTTGTTGTTTCAGGTTTAGAAGCGGCAGTTGAAGGAATGAATAATATCAACGCTCTTGATGATTCGATGAAAGAATGTATCGCTCAGAACTGCATTATGAATGCTGGTCGTTTGCTTGAGGAAAATGAGACTGATATCAATAAGCTAGTAACTAGTTTTGATAAAGAATTAGGTAAACAATTAGAATATTTGGAACAGCAAGAAGAATCGAGTGAATCTTCTCCAAGACCTTAATATGCGACGACATTGTTATATGTTGTCAATGCAATCGTGATGCAGAGCGGATCAAAAAGGCCTTGGCTCAACCGAGGTATTCAGCGCAGATCGTTCACCTGGGAGCAGTTTCAAAAGTATCTGGACTCGATTAAATTCCCCCAGGCGAAAATTTACCACAAGCTCTTCTAAAACATAAGCTAACTGTGAATGTATTTATCTTGAGCCCGGTGCCTTAATAGGGCACGCCGGGTTCTAACGAGGGGGCTGCGAACAACTCACGAAGAACGCAGCTCTACTCTATAGCCAATGACTGCCTATAAAATCATGCACAAATCATCAGGATATTACACGCCCTAATTTAACTTGAAAAAAAGATGACTATTTTGCAATGAATCATATATAGTGATGCTTATGAACATTAAGACTCAGGCTATCTACTCATGAATGTCTTAAATTTGTTCTTTTGAATTATTTTTGTTACTATTTGCTTGGCCGCGCTATGATTGCAACGTTAAGTAATGTAGGAGTTAAATGCACTATTATAATAGAATCATACGCTTACATTCATTCAGGATGGATAATTAGTCACTATTATGCGTAATTTAATTTTATCAATATTATTATTACACATTGGATATGCTCATTCTATGGCGACCAAAGTTAGCTTAGATCAAGCAATTGATAAAGCAATTGCTCGTTATAGCTTGCATTGGGAACCACACATGATAGCCATGTTTAAAAAGGCAAACGTAACCTACCCCCCTAAAGATATTGCCTTATTAGCATTTAAAAAAGAACGAAATATTCAATTATGGGCTCGAAATGCGAATAGATCATGGCATTATGTGCATAGTTATCCTTTAACTGCGTTTAGTGGACGATTAGGCCCTAAATTAAAAGAGCATGATAGACAAATACCGGAAGGGATCTATAGGTTAACTTCATTTAATCCATTCAGCTCGATGCATTTATCAATCATGATTAACTACCCCAACCATTTCGATCGGTTACAAGCAAGCAAAGATGGCAGGAAAAAATTAGGCGGCGACATTTTTATCCATGGCAAATCATTGTCAGTGGGATGCCTGGCGATTGGTGATAAAGCGATCGATCAATTATTTTTACTAGCACGTCGAGTTGGTTTAAGCCATATTAAATTGATCATTGCCCCCAATGATCTTCGCAAAAGCAAACCAGCAACTAACAGCTTTGCTCAACCACGTTGGCTGCCTGAATTATATAAACAAATATCAAAAGAGCTATCTTATTTTCCACTTAGTAAACAATTCGGGTAAATCAGGGAGACTGCTATGGATGCCATCGTCAATAATTCAGAACTAGGTAAAAAGTCTATACAAGATGCTAATTATAACCCACAGCGTTTATTTCCAATATCTCGTCGAGATAAACGTTTAGAACTAGGAATCGATCCCGATCATTTACCCTTTCATGGTTTTGATTGCTGGAATCATTATGAAGTTTCATGGCTTAATCATAAAGGAAAACCCATTGTTGCAACTGCCGAGGTCATTTATGATTGTAATTCACCATTCTTAATTGAATCTAAATCACTAAAATTGTATTTTAATTCATTTAATAATACCAAATTTAATGATCTTGATGCGCTAATTAAAATTATCATTCAGGATTTACAAACATCCATTAAGGCAGATGTCATCGTAAAAATTAATCCATTAGATGACAATAAACTTCATTTATCATCTGGGATGCAGGGTGAGAGTTTGGATGATCTTGATATTGAATGTTCAGTCTATACTGTTGAACCCATGTATCTTAAGGTCGGTAAAAATAAAGTTGCAGAAACACTATGCTCTGATTTATTAAAATCAAATTGTCTTGTAACAAACCAGCCGGATTGGGGTAGCATACAAATTGATTACCAAGGCTACCAAATAAATCGTGAAGGTTTGCTACAATACTTAGTATCATTTAGAAATCATAATGAATTTCATGAACAATGTATCGAACGAATCTTTATGGATATAAGCCGATATTGCCAACCTGATGTACTTACAGTCTACGGACGTTATACTAGACGTGGCGGGCTAGATATTAATCCGTATCGTAGCAATAAAATTCTCGGTCAGCCTTGTTTAAATCCTCGCTTAGTTAGGCAATAATTTGCTTCCTATTATTTTATTCGTGTTCTGGTGACACTACAAAAATACCAGGTGCGTTACGCAAGTATTCATTGTAATCCATACCGTAACCAAAAATGTAATGATCTTCAACTTGTAAACCCACAAAGTCAGCATGCTCTAAACCACTTTCGACGCGCTTATGATATTTATCTACCAAAACAGCGCTATATACTTCCGCTGCGCCCATTGCTTTAACTTCAGCAAGAATTGCGGCTAAGGTCACCCCGCCATCAAGGATATCATCGACAACTAGAACCGTACGACCAGTTAAATCAAGCGAGGGTCTTACTTTCCATATCAATTCACCACCGCTGATTTCCCCACGATAACGAGTTGCATGAACATAATCAACTTCTAGTGGAAAATCTAATCTGGGCAATAAATTACCCATAGGTACTAGACCACCTATCATTACACACATAATAATTGGATTTTTATCGTGCAAACACTGATGAATATTGATAGCCATTCGATCTAATGCTGCCTCAACTTCTTTGGTGGTATATAAACAAGTAGACTGTTGATATACTGTTTCAATTTTACTTGGAATAGTCATTAATGTTCCTGAATAATGTAAGCTAATTAAACTGTTTACTCTTTGGGTTTGCTAGGTAATGGAAATAAACTCACTTTACCAAATTCATTTGATTTCTCACGTACTTTCGAGATCCCTTCTTTACTAACTTCATCAATGCGAAAAACGGATTGCATTGGTATATAAGTCCTTTTGACATTCTGAAACTCCGCCTTAAGCCGCTCTTCTGAAGGGTCGACAACTAGGCTTGTGTTTTCTCCAAAAAGAATATCTTCTACCTCAAGAAAACCAAACATTTCGCTTTCAGCTATTTTGCGTGCGTAAATTTCATAAACCACTTCTAAATAAGCAAACGTTATACGGTATAGCGTTGTATTAGACATGCAATGCACCGAATAAAAAAAAAGTGATAATACCATAATTTTATAAAGGTCGTATGTTATAACCACCAAAAGTGTCACGGCTGTCACATTAAAATTTAATCAATCTGTTTCAGGTTTAGCCTTGGCCCAACAATAGGGTTATTAACCCTCGGATTAATTTGACGAATAGTTAGAAATAAGATCAAATGTCACTCAAATTTTAAAGAGGTGGCATGATGCATGAGATTGGACAGATAGGATTTGATGTTTATTTTTCTAAATGACCCGATCCACGAATTTCCAGAAGAAAATTGTACCCACTCATAGAGATTTTATTTGTGGTTTTGTGTGGCAGTATTTGTGGCGCTGAGAGCTGGCGAGATTTTGTATTATTTGGCGAATCAAAAATTGATCGTTTAAAAAAACATTATCCTTTTTCTAAGGTAGCTGAAAAGTCGAATGAAATTACTGCTATTCCATGATTGCTAAAATTAC
>JBMLTO010000005.1:0-12565 GCA_049239925.1 Legionella sp.
GGTTTGGACTTGTATAAAATTCCTTGAGCGCATAGGCTATCCAATGACTGTATTTGGGCAAGGATTTTTAGCTGTAACCTTGGATTTCAATACATTATTGTTGGGCCAAGACCCAACCTACAACAGATTGATTAAATTTTAATGCGACACCACTGATGCCTCAGCTTGGTTTAATACCAATTACCTTCATAGCCAATTATACTTAGAACTAAAATCGCGAATTGGTAACCTGGCAGTGAGTGAACAATCATTGGCTTTGCAAACCTTGCTGTGTTACTTAGAAGAGCAACCTGAAACAACTAAATTGCTACACTTTCGATCGCAAAGCTCAAAAGAAGTATTGGCAAAGATGCTGGAGTATATTAATGTGCTTGCCCAACAAGCCTATAAACTATAAAAATCGTTTTAACCAAAAAACAATCGTTTTTTTGGTAAAGTAATTATACTTTGTGGGTGTAATTTTATCTATTTAAGAATAATTGGCAGTTGCCTGCATTCGATGTTATCACAAGGATTATTATGATGCCTGATTTAGTATCATCTCATCAGCTGCAAACTCAACAAACAAACACTAAGAAAAATACCATGTGGATGCTGAGTTTATATGGTACTGCAATTGGTGCTGGTACACTGTTTCTTCCTATTGATGCGGGATTAAATGGTATATGGCCGTTATTAATGATGGCTATCCTAGCTTTTCCTATCACTTATTTTTCGCATCAGGCTCTGTGTCGTTTTGTGTTATCAAGCTCAACTGCAAGTGCTAATATAACTGATGTTGTTGAGGAACACTTTGGTGGTTTTGCTGGTAATGTGTTAACCGTTTTATACTTTCTAGCGATTTATCCTATATTATTGCTATACAGTGTCGCAATCACTAATACGGTTCAAAGTTTCATTATTAATCAATTAGGGTATGTAGGGATATCAAGAGAATGGCTGGCCTTATTATTGCTCATGAGCTTCATGGCCGTTATTCGTATTGGCCAAGATATGGTGCTTAGAGCAATGAGTTTATTGGTGTATCCTTTCGTGACTATTCTAGTTGCCCTTTCTTTGTATTTAATACCGTATTGGAATAGGGCGATTATAGCCGATCATAGCTCTCAACCAAACTTGTTGACAACATTGTGGTTAATCATTCCGCTAGTGATTTTTTCGTTCAACCATTCGCCAATTATTTCTTCATTTGCGGTTGATCAAAAACAACGATATGGTTTAGCTGCAGACGCACAATGCTCATTGATTCTAAAGAACAGTCATGTATTGATGGTTGTGACCGTGATGTTTTTTGTATTCAGCTGTGTATTTAGCCTATCGCCGCATGATCTCGCGATTGCTAAACAACAAAATATTTCAATTTTATCTTATCTTGCTAATCATTTTCATAACCCTATCATTGCTTATATTGCTCCTTTAGTCGCTTTCATTGCGATTGCCAAATCATTTTTTGGCCATTATTTGGGGGCAAATGAAGGTTTGCGTGGTGTCCTTAACATCATACGTCCGAATCACGTCAATCTACATAGTAAGACCGTAAGCTGGATAACAGAATTATTTATCTTCTTCACTTGTTGGTTGACTGCGACGATGAATCCTAATATTTTAACAATCATAGAAACATTAGGTGGTCCATTGATTGCTATTATTTTGTTTATCATGCCAATCTATGCTATTCATAAGGTTCCCAGCATGAAGCACTATCGTCATTTATTGAGTAATGGATTGGTTCTGCTCATTGGCATCATCGGAATGTCTGCAATTTTAAGCGGCGCTTGGGGAACGTTGCATGGCTAGTCATACGATTGAACAAAGATTAAACTTTGTGAAGCAGCGTATTAAGCAGGCCGAACAAGAATATCAGCGTGTAGCCCATTCAGTGGAGCTAATTGCCATCAGCAAAGGCCAATCGATTGAGTCTATTAAAGAGGCTTATTTGGCTGGTCAACGTCATTTTGGAGAAAACTATCTTCAAGAAGGGTTAGCAAAAATGAATCAGCTAACGTTTGCTGATATTATTTGGCATTTTATTGGGCCAATACAAAGCAACAAGGTTAAAGCGATCGCTCAATCGTTCACTTGGGTACACAGTGTGTCTCGTTTTATGATTGCCAAAAATCTTGATGCCGCCAGAGATTTGTCTTTGCCGCCGTTAAATATTTGCTTACAAGTCAACCTGGATAAAGAAAGAAATAAAGCAGGCGTGTCAGAGAATGAACTACCCGATCTGGCTCGGCAAGTATTAGAACTTCCTAGACTCAAATTAAGAGGAGTGATGGCTATTCCAGCCCCTCAAAAAACCTTGGAATGTCAATTGACCAGTTTGTTACGCTTAAACAAGTTAATGCATCAGCTAAACAAAACATTCGATCTATCCCTTGATACCTTGTCGATGGGAATGAGTGATGATTTAGAAGCGGCCATTTATGCGGGCAGTACGATGGTACGGGTAGGCAAGGCAATTTTTGGCGAACGTCAATCTAGGTATGCTGGTTAAAAAGGTAAAAAATAGATTCAGTAAACGGGTTATAAACGTTCTATAGGGGGGGGGATGAAGATAGGTTTTATAGGTTTTGGAAACATAGCGAAAGCAATTGCTACAGGATTAACAAAAAACTCTCAGCATCAGCTGTACGCATCATCGCCATCATTAGCGATTGGTAAAAATTCCTATGATGTTCATACCCACCATGACAATTTGAGTGTTGCTGCATCTGCAGATATTATTATTTTGGCAGTCAAGCCGATGCAGGTTGCAACAGTCATGGCAGAACTTAGTCCCATTCTTACTGAAAATTGTTTGCTCATATCAGTGATATCAGGCGTGTCTCTTGCATGGTTTGATAAACAAACTGATAATGATTTTGCCATCGTTCGTGCCATGCCTAATATTGCTGTGCAATTGGGTACGGGAGCAATCCCTCTGTTTGCTAACCAACACACTAGTGAAGCACAACGAGTTATTGTCGAGGAATTATTTTCTCCACTGGGATTAATCACCTGGGCGCAACATGAACATGAAATTGATATTTACACGGCATTATCGGGTAGCGGACCAGCCTATTTATTTAAATTCATGGAAGCAATGGCAGCAGCTGCTAATACCCTAGGGCTAGAACCAGAGATAGTCCAAGCATTTACTCTACAAACGTGCTTGGGCGCATGCAGTTTAGCACAACAAAATAATGGTGATGTTGTCAAATTAAGGCAACAAATTACTTCTGTCGCGGGTACTACGGCAGCTGCGCTTGAGGTATTCGCTAAACATCATCTAGATGATATAGTATTGTCGGCTATGCAAGCTGCTTACGAACGATCCAAAGAATTAGGACAATTGTTTACAGCAAGTCCCTAGATAGGGAGGGGGCGAGTATTATTTCATTCGTTTGAGGGTATTATGACAGGATTAATTAGTGTTGCTCATTTTATACTGTCGCTATTTTTTAGCACGGTAATCTTTTTATTATGGGCGAGAATTGCTTTAAGATATTTTAAAGTGAGTTCTTTGCATCCTTTTAGTTTAAGTATTCATGCATGCTTAGACCCATTTATTATGCCCTTGGCAATGTTACTCAAGATGGATAAGCATCCGTTAGCTCGTTTTGACTGGTTGTCTTTTGATCTTCTAATCGTTTTAGAGCTTATAAAATTTATTGTCTTCGGTTGGCTGATGTATGGTTCTTTGATACCTATCTCATCCCTATCACTGTATACTTTAGCCGATCTGGTTATGCAGCCATGTAATCTATTATTTTATGCGATTCTTATCCGGGTTGTTGCTAGCTGGATTAATCCACATTTGCGCCATCCAATATTAGATCTGGTTACTTTAGTAACGAATCCATTGCTTCGTTATTGTCAACATCGAATGCTAATGGTTTCTGGTGTTGACTTGTCGCCATTAATTGCAGTTGCATTACTAAAAATTATCATGTTATTCATCAGTGCATCATTACCAGTGCAACTTTTGTAGATGATGTGATTAATATGTTTTTTAATGAGTAAGTTTTTAAAGAGTAATAACGATGAGTCTCATCCGCCTAAGCTTGTTTATGCTAGCATTTCCCGCTTATTTATTGGGCCAGACAGTCTATTGTCCACAAAAAAATAATTATATTTCAACAGGGATGAGTGAAGCACAAGTGTTAACCGCATGTGGTCAGCCCACTACGAAACAAGAGGCTGGCAGTTCTATTAGTGAAAAAATACCAACTAAGCAATTATTGTATACTAATATGAACCAAGTGAATGTTCGTGTCGGTCCTATCAATATTCAGAACCAGTGGTCTTTGAATGGTGGCTCATCAGGTATTAATCTCCAAGTTGATATTGTTAATAATAAAATTAGTACTATCTTATTAAATGGTTCTAACACTAATGCCGCTACAATATGTGGAGGTATACCCCTTGCAGTGGGAATGGATGAAAACCAAGTCTATAATGCGTGCGGGAGCCCAACAATCGTGAATAACAGTTATGTTGAACAAACTATTCCAAGTGCTAAAAAACCGCAAGTATGGCTTTATCAAGTTGACCAATTTCAACCAGGTATGCGCTTGACATTTATAGATGGCACACTACAATCGATTAATTGAAAAATAATTAGGATCTTTTAATGAGTGAAACAATTGACGATTTAACCATAGCTTTTAACGAAGATGGCGTAGAAACAACAAAAGAGCTCGGTAAGTCAGTTTTGTCCAAGGGCGCGTGGACAACTATAATGTTTCGTTATCAAGATTGGGATAGTAGTAAACAGTCTTATGGTCCAGTCAAGTTTTCCATTCGTCGTTACCAAAAGCGTAATAATCAATATTGGCAAAAATCTAAATTTAATATTTCAAGCACTGAACAGGCTCAAAAAATCGTTGATACTTTGGCGGACTGGTTGAAAGAAGAGCATTAACAGTAGATTATTAACCGATTAACGTTATTTTAGGTTGAGAGCCTCGCCAGCGTTAGCACACCAAAATATTATTGTAGTGCTGGCTTTATTTGCTACTATCCCCTGAGAATCAACAATAAATATTCTTGCTTTGCTCATGGTCTCTAATGTTCATTTGCATAACTTTGAGGTATAGTCGCCACATAATCATTAATTTAGGACAGTAAATGACCAGTAGTATGACTGCGTTTTCTAGCCTGCGAAATCAAGTGGATTCCAACGAATTGTGTTGGGAGTTAAAATCAGTTAATCATCGTTACTTAGACATTTCATTTCGTTTGCCAGAATCTCTCCGTTTTTTAGAGTCAAAATTACGAGAAAAGCTTCGTCAGCAAATGAGTAGAGGTAAAATAGAATGTTCGTTGAAAGTACAGAACTTATCAGGTCATCATCAGCAGGTTAGTATTGATGCGGATCTAGTGAAAGAATGTCTAGCTGCCGGAGCAAAGTTAGCTTATGATAATGATTTACTCAATGATCTCAGCTTAAGTAAATTGATATTGTTACCTGGAATAATGCAAATTGTTCCGCCTGATTTACGATTGCTCAATGATGTGGTTGTGGAATCTTTTTCACGAGCCTTATCTGATTTGCAATTAGCTAGGTTAACTGAGGGTCGTGCTCTAAAAGAATGCATCCAAGAAAGACTGGTTAAATTCAATATTATCATTCGACAAGTCTGTGAGTTAGTCAAGCCTATCGCAGCTGAGACGCGTGATAAATTAATGACCCGTTTACAGGATTTACAAGTCGGCATTAATCAGCCAAGACTTGAGCAAGAAATTGCGCTGATCATAGTTCATAAAGATATTAATGAAGAGATAGATAGGTTACAAATGCATTTGAATGAGGTTGAGCGTGCCTTAGCCAGCAGTCAACCGGTTGGACGGCGGCTAGATTTTTTGATGCAAGAGTTGAATCGAGAGGCTAATACTTTAAGTTCGAAATCTGATCGAGCTGATTTAACGTTGCTGGCCGTTGAAATGAAAGTTCTCATAGAGCAAATGCGTGAACAAATACAAAATATAGAGTAATAACAATGGCTTATAATTATCCAGGAAATCTATTTATTGTAGCTGCGCCATCGGGTGGTGGTAAAACCAGTTTGGTTAAAAAGTTGGTGATAGATATACCTGATATTGAGGTATCAATTTCACATACTACTCGTGAGCAGAGACCGGGTGAACAAGCAGGCGTCGATTATTTTTTTGTTGATGAGAGTGAATTTTTGACCATGATTGATGCCGGTTCATTTGTTGAGTATGCTCATGTTTTTAGCCATTACTATGGAACATCGGTTGCTCAGTTGCATGATCGATTATCGGCTGGAATTGATGTTGTTTTAGATATTGATTGGCAGGGGGCTCAACAAATAAAGAAAGTATTCACTAATGCAGTGGGTGTATTTATTGTTCCACCATCGCTAACCGAGTTAAAACAACGTCTTAGAGACCGCCAGCGAGATAATGAGGATGTTATTACGAGTCGCATGCGGCAAGCTCAAGATGAGCTTAGTCATTATCATGAGTTTGATTATTTAATTGTAAACGACGATTTTAGTAAAGCGGCTGATGAGCTGCAGGCTATTGTTCTCAGTCATCGCTTGCGAATAGTGCGTCAATCAAAAAAACAGCAAGAGCTGCTCTCACTTTTATTATCAACAACGTAAAAAGAATGTTCACCCGGTAAATCTGAACATGATGGGTTAACGACTTATTGTTTAGTAGATGAGGTTAATAATTATTTAAGGTTATTTGCTTTCAGTTGATAATTCAATTATATAGTTCATGTTAGATATTATCATTTATTTAGGAGTCAATATGGCACGTGTAACAGTAGAAGATTGCTTAGAGCATGTTGAAAATCGTTTTGAGTTGGTTATGGTTGCCTCTAAACGTGCTCGGCAAATCGCAGTGCGTGGTGCGCAGCCGCTAGTTGAGTGGGAAAATGATAAGCCAACTGTTGTGGCTTTGCGTGAAATCGCTGAAGGTTTTGTTGATCGTGATCTGCTAGATAAAGACTGATTGTTCTTATGAATTAAATGGCAATGCTATTCATGCTAACAAAAAGTGCACGGAGTTTTGTGTGAGTTATTTCCAGGTACTACATGATGAACTAAAGAATTACCTTGAATCGCACGAGGTTGATAAGTGCGAGCAGGCTTATATGGTTGCCGAAAAGGCTCACCATGGCCAAGTCCGTCGATCAGGCGAACCTTATATTACTCATCCGGTAGCAGCTGCTTTAATTCTAGCTCAGATGCGTTTGGATTATCAGACCATCATGGCTACACTTTTGCATGATGTCGTGGAAGATACCTCGATTAGCAAGAAAGATTTAATCAACCAATTTGGCGAAGATGTCACATCTTTAGTTGATGGTGTAACTAAATTAACTCAAATTACCTTTGAATCACGGGCGGAAGCACAAGCAGAAAATTTTCGAAAGATGATTTTGGCTATGGTCAAAGATATACGAGTGATTATAGTCAAACTGGCTGATCGATTGCATAATATGCGTACGTTAGGCCCTCTTCCTGTTGATAAAAAAAAGCGTATCGCTTTAGAAACCCTTGAAATTTATGCTCCAATTGCCAATCGCTTGGGTATGCACGCAATCTATACTGAGTTAGAAGATCTTGGTTTTAATGCGATGTATCCCATGCGCTATCGAGCAATCAAATCAGCTGTTGAGAAATCGCGTGGTAGTCGTAGTGAACTGACGAATAAAATCGAACGCGACTTGCAAAATGGTATTGATGCCCTCAATATTCCTTTTGAGCATGTCTTCGGTCGTCAGAAGCATTTATATAGCATTTATCGAAAAATGCGTCAGAAAAAAGCTTCATTTTCAGAAATAACGGATGTGTTTGCTTTTAGAATAATCACAGAAGATATTGATTCCTGCTATCGTGTGTTGGGTGCCTTGCATAGAATATATAAACCGGTACCGCAGCGATTCAAAGATTATATAGGTATTCCTAAAGTCAATGGTTATCAATCATTGCATACTACTCTGTTTGGACCATTCGGTGTTCCTTTAGAAGTACAGATACGCACACGTGACATGGATAATGTAGCTGAAAAGGGGGTCGCTGCTCATTGGATTTATAAATCTTCAGGACTCGAAGTTAATGAGGCACAGTTGCGAGCTCGCGAGTGGGTTCAGCGCCTCTTAGACATGCAACGTAGCACGCGCAACTCAATAGAATTTATTGAGAATGTCAAAATAGATTTGTTTCCTGATGAAGTGTATGTGTTTACGCCTAAAGGACATATTATGGAGCTCCCCAAAGGTGCTACACCGGTTGATTTCGCTTACACTGTACATTCGGATGTTGGCAATAGTTGCGTTGCAGCAAAAGTCAATCGTCGATTAGTGCCACTGAGTATTCCGTTGACTAATGGCCAAACTGTTGAAATTATAACCGCTCCAGGTGCGCATCCTAATCCTACTTGGTTAAATTTCGTTGTGACGGGTAAAGCACGGGGAAATATCCGTAATTTTCTCAAAAGTCAGCATCATGCTGAGTCGATTGCTATGGGACAACGCTTATTAGAGCAAGCATTTATGCAACTCACCAGTGATTATAAAAAAATACCACCCGAATCATTGCAGGCATTATTAAGTGATTTAAATTATAAAACGATGGACGATTTGTTATATGCTATTGGGATAGGTAATCAAATGCCTATGGTGATAGCTAGGCGTTTAGTTGTGGCACAGGAAAGTGGTGATTTTGTAAAAACCAGCAAGTATCGACCGCTAGCGATTAAAGGTACTGAAGGAATGGCCGTTTGCTTTGCTGAATGTTGTCAGCCCATTCCAGGAGATAATATAGTCGGTCGTTTTCAACAAGGTCACGGAATTTTGGTCCACACAAGTGATTGTGTGAGTATCAATAAGGTGAGAGGCAATCCAGAGCACTTTATTTCTTTGCGGTGGGATGATCATGTGCAAGGTGAATTTTGGGTAGATATTACAGTAGAAGTTGCTAATCAGCGCGGGGTTCTTGCTGCCCTAGCTTTAGCTATATCTGAGGCAGATTCCAATATAGGTAATATCAATGTTGATCCACGCGATGGCCGTCATAATGCCGTTACTTTTTCATTGAGTGTACTAAATCGTACGCATCTTGCTAAAGTAATGAGACGTTTACGTACAAATACGGTCGTGATGCGTCTTTATCGAAATAAGCAGGTGGAGTGACCCATGCGTAGCATTCATACTAATCTAGCGCCACAGGCCATAGGGACCTATAGCCAAGCTATTCAATGCAGTAACACCGTTTATATCTCTGGCCAACTTCCTTTAAATCCGGCAACCTTGTTGTTATGCAGCGACGAATTTATTTTGCAGATAGAACAGGTCTTTTCCAATATTTCTGCTATATGCCAAGCTGCTGGTGGTAGCTTGGAGCATGTTGTAAAATTGACTATTTATTTGACTGATTTAGTTCATGTTTCACAGATTAATACAGTCATGTTACGTTATTTTAGTCAACCTTATCCGGCTCGGGCAGTTATCGGAGTCAATTTTTTACCTAAAGATGCACAGATTGAGATAGATGCAATAATGATATTGCCTAACTAGGGTTTTTATGAGTCTTTTAACATTGAATAATGTTAGTTTAAATATAGCTGGAAATCAGATCCTTGATAATGTTGATTGGCAAATCCAGCCCCATACCCGTATGGCACTAGTCGGTCGTAACGGGGCTGGTAAGTCAACTTTTCTAAAATTTTTACAAGGTGAGATCGTTCATGATGGTGGACATATTCATCTTCAAAATGGTTTGCGTATTGCCGGTTTAACCCAAGATGTACCGGTTAGTGAATCGGAATCAGTTTACTATTTTTTAGTGAAAGGATTGGGCGAAGTTGGGGACTACCTGGCGCGCTTGCACATAGCTACTGTAGCTGGTGACTTAGCTGAAATTTCTAAATCTCAAGAGCGGATTGACCAATTGCATGGTTGGGATTTATTACCGCGAATTGACAGCATGGCAACTCGATTAGGTTTGGATAAATATGCGCTGATGAATAGCTTATCGGGTGGTATGAAACGTCGTGCTTTATTGGCTGCTGCATTAATTGCTGAACCAGATTTATTATTGCTTGACGAGCCCACCAATCATTTAGATATGAGTGCCATTGAATGGTTGGAATCGTATTTAAAAGCATATAGTGGCAGTTTATTGGTGGTTACTCATGATCGTCAGTTTTTGGCAAATGTTGCGAGTTGTATCGTTGAAATTGATAGGGGGCATTTATACAGCCACGATTGTAGTTATGAAACTTACTTAGATCGGCGTGAAGCTATTCGTCAGAGTGAGCTGAAGCAGCATGAATTATTTGATAAGCGCCTCAACCAAGAAGAAGCTTGGTTACGCACGGGGATAAAGGCGAGGAGAACACGTAATGAAGGCCGTGTGAGAGCGCTTAAGGCAATGCGTGATCAACATCGCGAACGACGACAGCAGCTTGGAAAAGCGAAGTCATTAACGTTAGATGTTTCCCGTTCTGGTAATTTAGTCATTGAAGCACAAAAACTAACCTACCGCATTGATGAGCAAGTGTTATTGGATGATTTTTCGTTATTGCTTATGCGGGGAGATAAAGTTGGCATCATTGGTCCTAATGGTTGTGGTAAGACCACATTAGTCCGTTTGTTGCTAGGTGAGTTAAAGCCTACTTCAGGCTCAGTGCGATTAGGTACGGCTCTTAACGTGGCTTATTTTGATCAGTTAAGGCGTCAATTGAATGAACACGAAACCGTGATGACCAATGTGGCTGATGGAGCTGATTATGTAACAATCAATGGTAAGCAAAAACATGTAGCTAGTTATTTACGTGATTTTTTGTTTGCTCCGGAATGCTTTAATCAACCCGTGTCGACTTTATCAGGTGGCGAGCGCAATCGTTTATTATTGGCTAAATTATTAGCACAACCGGCTAATTTATTGATCATGGATGAGCCTACTAATGATCTTGATATAGAAACTTTAGAATTATTAGAAGCGTTATTGATTAATTATTCTGGAACATTATTACTCATCAGCCACGATCGTGCATTTATAAACCAAGTAGTGACTAGTGTTTTGGTCTATGATGGAAAGGGGCGATTTAACGAGTTTGTTGGTGGATATGATGATTATGCTCATTATCAAAAGCAACAGCGAGATATTGTCAGTTCACCGGTTGTCTCAACCCTGCGTCGTAATACCCATTCCAAGCTTAGCTCCAAAGAGCAACAAGAATTAAAACAATTGCCTCTACGCATAGAAGAATTAGAAAAAAAGATAGAAAATATGCAATTAGAAACAACAAAAGCAGAGTTTTATAAATTAGATAACCAAGCAATTATTGCATTCAATCAGGAGTTGGCTTGCTGTGAAGCGGCGTTGATGGAATTATTAACACGTTGGGAGTATCTTGAGTGTAAATGAGAGAGCTAGCGCCTTATCGTGAGGATTTAAATATGCAGATTACAATATTTTTGGTTGTTTTTTTTACGTCAGTTGTTGTTTTTTTTTCCCAAGAATTGACAACAATCATTAAACGAATGATGGCGATTCCTATCGCTGCCGTGTGTATACCAATGGTTCTTTTTTCATGGCTTATTGAACTATACGAAGATTTAGTATGGCGTGGGTTATTAGTATGTAAGCAAGCCATGCATCAGTTGGTACATTATTTAAATCAATATTTACCAGATAAATTGATAGAGTATTCAGCTGCCCACATCATCCAATTATGTTTATTAGCTGGTTTACCAGTGTGGTTATTATTATTGCTAGCAAAAACTCAAAAACGCTATGAACCATGGTCTTATAGCTATCAAATTGGTATTGCCGTATGGATTTTCGGTGCCATAATACTAACTATTTACCAACCGCAATAGCTGCGCACAGGTTGTCTTGCTTAGGGCGTGTTGACACTTCATCCACCCGCCTAGGTGTCGCGACTGGTTTCTGAGCGGTCCACACGAATTTACTCATATATTCCTTGCTCCAATTGAGAGCCTATGACCATCTGGAGCAAGCGCTTATAAGCGCCCAAGAGATGTTTCTTAGAAAAAACGGGATGTTTTTTAGAGCGGTCCTGCCTAAATACACGATGGATAAAGAAGCTATAAATTTGGCGGGATGCGCCTGAAAATTAGTGGCTTTACCCGTCAATGTTGTAATGAATCCAGCAGCCCACAAAATGCCACTCCATTTGACGAACAGCAATAAACCATGGGGCTCTAAAGCCCGCGTCGGTGACAATAACAGGCGTAGCGCAAAGGGGTAAAATTGCTTGTGAACAGCCTGATTGTTTTCCTTGCTCTTAGGATGACATTTCTCGTGAAGAGCGATAGAGCGACCTCTTACAGAAAGATTTGTCCTTAATAAATAAAGGTTTGTAGTGAGATCGATACAGCTCTAATCAACGTGTATCCAAGGACTCATCCAGCGAGGAATTCATCGAGTAGCCATTGAATGATAAAAAGCCGAAGTACAGGCATTCATAAGACTATGTAATTGTGTTTTATGAACAAAAGGTAATTCTTTTTGGACTTCTTTATATAGCATTACCCACTAAACTATAGACATATCTTTTAGGGTATTTGCCATTG
>JBMLTO010000006.1:0-9552 GCA_049239925.1 Legionella sp.
TCACTTTTCTTTCACCAAAAGTGAGTAATAGATCAAAATTAGGGTTCCAGGTCAAGTTTTTTTGATGAATTTTACTGAAATTCAAAATTCAGGTGCGGAATGAGAGTTTCATTTTAACAAAGTGGCTTTTCTTCTTCTCCAGTAAAGTGGATCAAGATCATTAGGCGGGTGGATGAATTATCAATACGCCCTACTTACCTGGCAGCATGCTTTGCACAACTCGATCTTTATCGATAAAGTAATGTTTAAAAGCCCCAGAAACATGTAATCCGAGTAGAACTATAATAAACCAAGCAATCAAGACATGTAATTTATCCATCAATTGCTCCAAATAACTATTAGGTGCAATCGGCAAACTTACTTGGAAAAGACCAAAATAACTGGGAGGGTGATTTGCCGCCATCGATAAGACCCAACCACTGATAGGCATAACGATTAAAGCAACATACAATCCGTACTGTACTGTTCTTGCGGCAATAATCTGCCATGTTGGTGTTGTTGCTGGCAATTTAGGTCTACCTCTAAAATAAATCCATGAAACACGAAAAATCATCAACCCTAAGAGAGTAAGACCTATCGACTTATGGACCATATAAGCAGTTGCCGCATATAATTTGGGTAATTTATCTAACTGAAATCCAAAAACCAACATACAGAGGACCATTATAGCAATCAGCCAATGTAAAAATTTTGCAACACTAGAATAACTGCTGTGTTTATCGTCCATTCGCTTTTCTCCTTAATAAAGTTTAAGCTCAAATTAATGAGCTTCATCCTTGATTCACCCACGACAAGTCTAAACACCATCACGTCTCGCCAGCTATATGCCATGCTGCCACATGGCACATCGTTGGATAAAAACTTCTAAGTACAAGCTAAAACCTGAACTAATTTAACCGCTCGTTCTCATTTTTTGTTAAACATCATGCTAATGATTCCCGATTTTCGCTAACCTGAATGGTTGTTTGTGTCAAATCTAATAATTCTCGAATAGCAACAAAAAACATGGTGTAATTAAGGACACCACTCGAACGCAGGTTACTTAACACATGATGCCAGCGTTCAATTAAAGCAGCGTGATTTTCTGACCATGTTGCATATAAAGAGTCAAAATCTACTTGTTGGTGATCATGTTGAATTATCCCTGCAGTTAACTGCCTTTGTTGCCAATCCAAATCATCTCTGAGTGCTTCACGCGATAGGGCTTCCCAATGATTATCTGTTGGATGAATGATAATTTGTTCACGAATCCAACTTAAATCTAAATGTTCGCCAATACCAAAATAGGCTTTAGCAACTTTCGTCACATCAACAGACAAGTCATGAGCGACTTCAATGATATCCATTGCAGCAAAAAGACCGTTGGTGCAAGTAAGTTCATGCGCCAAGGCATTATCAATACCTAATGTTTGATAGTATTGAATTAGCTTATCATATTCTTGATGATTTACTTCTCCGTAAACAACAGGAATTGCTTTTTTAAGCTCTATAATGCTATGCGCATAACGTTTGATTGATTTAGTTATATCTAAACGAGTGCGCTGACTACGCAGGAACCACCGCACCACCCGGCGCAATAATCGTACATAAATCATCATTAGCTCGGTTTGAGTTTCAGCCGAAATCTTATTATCTAATAACTCAACCTGATGTCTAATATCTTCAATACCAAATATATCTCTAACAATGATATAGGCACGTGCTATCGCAGATACAGGAGCACCAGTCTCATCTTGCATTCTATATATAAAAGTAAAACCCATCTCATTAACAATAATATTACTGAGCTTCGTTGCAATAATTTCTCGCTTTAATGGATGCTGTTGCATCTGAGCACTAAACTGGTCTTGCAATGGTTTAGGAAATGAAGCTAATAAATATCGTTTCAAATAAGGATCTTCAGGTACATCAGACGCAAGAATAGCTTCTTTCAGGATGATTTTACTATAACAGAACAATACGGCTATTTCTGGACAAGCAAGTCCCTGCCCCATTAATTTACGTTCAGTTAAAGCCTTCTCATCGGGTAAATACTCAAGCGCTCTATCTAGCTTGCTCATACGCTCTAGCTCATTCATATAGCGACTATGCAGTTCTACTGAGCGAGCAGACTGGCTAGCCATTAGACTAATGGCGCCTGTTTGCAAATAATTTTCTCGTAACACTAATTGAGCAACTTCATCGGTCATTTCTGTCAGTAACTGGTTGCGTTGCTTTTCTGTTAAGTCTCCCGCAGAAACAATCGTATTTAATAAAATTTTGATGTTGACCTCTTTATCAGAGCAACTAACGCCAGCAGAGTTATCAATAAAATCGGTATAAATGAGTCCCGAATTTACCGCATATTCTGCTCTTGCCAACTGTGTAAAACCAAGGTTTCCACCTTCACCAACTACTTTACAACGTAATTGATTGGCATTAATTCTAATAGCATCATTGCTGCGATCGCCAACATCAGCATTTGTTTCGCTATCAGCTTTAACAAAAGTACCGATGCCTGCACTCCAGAGTAAATCCACCTTGGCACTGAGGATAGCTTTGATGAGTTCATTCGGCTCAATAACGGAATGTTCAATATCAAATAGTTGTTGCATTTCAGAACTTACAACGATTGATTTTGCATTCCGATTAAATACCCCACCACCCGTTGAGATTAGATCCTTGTTATAATCAGCCCAAGTTAAGCGTGGATTATTAAATAATCGCTGACGTTCTTTAAAGCTTTCTGCCGACGACGGGTTTGGATCAATAAATATATGCATATGATTAAAAGCAGCAACAAGCTTTATGTGCTCTGACAAAAGCATCCCATTGCCAAATACATCTCCTGCCATATCACCAATACCAACTACAGTAAAATCTGTCTGTTGGATATTAATCCCCATTTCATAAAAATGGTGCTTAACTGATTCCCAAGCCCCTCTCGCAGTAATTCCCATCTTTTTATGGTCATAACCTATCGAGCCACCAGAAGCAAAAGCATCACCAAGCCAGAAATCATATTCCAGCGAAATTTGATTGGCGATATCGGAAAATGTCGCCGTACCCTTATCGGCAGCAACAACAAGATAAGGATCATCTTCGTCATAACAAACGATATTCGCTGGTTTAACTATTTTGTTATTTTTATAATTATCAGTGATATCCAATAAGCCACGAATGAATTGTTGATAACAACCAATTCCCTCTGCTTGGATATCTTCGCGTGTTCCATTACTTGGCAATCGTTTGGCTACGAAGCCGCCTTTGGCACCAGTCGGTACAATGACTGCATTTTTAACTTGCTGAGCTTTCATCAGACCAAGAATTTCAGTACGAAAATCTTCACGCCGATCAGACCAACGAATTCCACCTCGTGCTACTTTGCCACCACGCAAATGGACACCTTCAAACCTGGGAGAGTAAACAAATATCTCAAACATTGGATGTGGTCGTGGCACACCAGTGATTAATTTACTATCTAATTTTATCGAAATATATGGCTTGTAATGACCATGTTCATCTAATTGATAATAATTGGTCCTTAACGTAGCACTAATTGCCTGCACAAACAGTCTGATAATTTTATCTTCATCAAGGTTATCAACATTATCTAAATCTACAAAGATACTAGCAACATAGTCAGCTATTTTCTTTTCTCGTTCAGCAATAGTTTGAGGATTAAAATACAACTCAAATAAATTAACCAATTTTCTCGCCAAAGCAGCATTATGATTTAAAGCAGTTTCAATGTATCGTTGACTCAATGTAAAGCCAATCTGCCGAAAATAGCGCGAATAAGTGCGTAACACTGAAACCTGTCGCCAATCCAATCCTGCTGACAATACTAATTTATTAAAACCGTCATTCTCCGCCTCCCCAAACCAGACTTTGGCAAATGCATTTTGAAATAGTTCGCGAATTTCATCAAAATTAAAATCATTACCATGGCTATAAAGCAAAAAGAAATCATTAACCCAAGTTATTTTATCACCAGCGAAGCGCAGTACATAAGGCCGCTCATTAACCGCACGTAACCCCAAATTTTCTATGATTGGTAATACATCAGAAAGTGGTAATGTTGTATCGTGCTGATAAATTTTTAATTTAAATTTATCAGAGGTATCATAGACAGGTCGATAAAAGTTGATTCCTAACGGATTTTCATGACTTAGCTGCTCTATATGCTTGATATCTAATACCCCAATTCTTGGTGTGAAATTGGTGGTGTAAACAGCGGGGAATGAGTTTTTATATTTATTATATAAAAAATTTGCTGATTCTTCGCCAAATGATTCATACAAATATTGTTGTAAATCATCTGTCCATGAACGCCCAACATCAATGAGTTTTTTTTCAACATTTTTAAAATTATATTCAGCAGTATCCTGTGGATCGATACGAACGATAAAGTGAATACGCGCCAATACTGATTCGGAAAAATAAGTAGAAAAGGTTATCTCTTGTGCATTAAAACTTTCACTCAGAATCGCCTGCATTTGTTGCCTTAATTCTGTATTAAAGCGATCTCGTGGAACATAAACTAAACAAGAAATAAAACGACGATAAATATCTACCCGACCAAATAAACGAATTTTTCTTCGTTCTTGCATATAGTAGATACCCATGGACATTTCCAATAATTCATCTTCTGTTGCTTGAATTAAATCGTCTCTTGGAAATGTTTCGAGAATATTGAGCAGAATTTTTCCGGCATGACTTCGTGGATTCAAACCAGAATTGTTCATGATTAACGCCACCTTATGGCGCAAAAAGGGGATATGCCTAGGGCTCGTGTTATAAGCTGCCGACGTATATAAACCAATGATTCGACGCTCACCAACAACATCACCTTGTTCATTAAAACGTTTAACACCAATATAGTCGGTATAAGCATTACGATGAACGGTTGCTAATGTATTCGTTTTAGACATGACTAGTATTCTTGACGATAAGGTGAGTTGTCTTGCCTCTGGCGTCATAGTATTGATATTGCGAGTTGTTGGAACACTGATGCTAGGCCTAAGTATACCAAGACCAGTCTCAGGAAGCGGTTGGAGTAAGGTTTCATTACCGTTAGTAATCAGCTGGTAATCACGAACACCAAGGAAAGTAAAATGATGATCTTCAATCCACTGTAGTAAGGCACATGTTTCTGCTACTTCTTCAGAATTAAGTATTGTGGACATTTTTCCGAGTTCGTCACTGATAGCATTAATTTGTTGACGCATTGAGCTCCAATCTTCAACAACTGCACGATTATCGATCAGTACGCGTTCTAATTGTTGACGTATCTCTTCGATGATTACTGGATCAGTTTGCCTATCAATTTCCAAAAAAATAGGCGCATCTATTTGGGCATTTTCGGGTAAATCGCCATTCTTAGGCAATACAGACACAATCTGGTTATTTTCATTTCTAATAAGATGTAGTCCACCCATATGAATAATTAAATAAGAAGAATAACCTAAACGATTAATGACCATTCGAACTGAATCAACGAGAAAAGGCATATCCTTACAGATAATTTCTACAACGGTATGAGATGTCTGCCAACCATCTCGTTCTAAATCAGGATTATAAATACGTATTTTTGCTTCATCTGGCGCTCGATGTTCTATAAGAGTCCAGAAATTGACTATAGCACCATATAGATCATCAACTTCAGTCTCAAGCAAATCATCTATAGCAACACGGCTATAAAACTGACGAGCAAACTCAGCACAATTTTTAGCCTGCTCTGGCTGCATCTTTTCTAAAATTTTTTCTATAACTGCTTCGATAATTAAATCTTTACCTGCTTCAAACTTATAAGACATGCAATACACCTCTATAGGCAATCATAATCAATTAATAAATTGTAGCGGATTATATACTGATTGGTAGCTGCAAAGAAACTAGTCGAGGGTTCAATACTAGCTATCAACACGAATTACTAAGATAGTTAACATTTAAAGAAAAATGCACCTATCGATGTCAATAGCTAGATTTCATCCTACTCTTTTAAAGAGCCTAAGCAACGAATGCCAAATCAAAGTAGAATGTTTCATCGGGAAATCGCTGCTCAAACCCATCTCTAAATTCATTTATTAGAGAATGCTTGCCGTTAATCAGGCAAAGACATTAAAGTAGCATTTCCCCCTGCAGCAGTAGTATCTACAGTATATGTACGCTCCACACATAATCGCTGCAAATAATGTGGCCCTCCAGCTTTTGGTCCAGTACCTGAGAGGCCTTCACCACCGAAAGGTTGTAAACCAACAACTGCGCCGACCATGTTGCGATTAACATAGCAATTACCAGCTCTAACTCGTTCGCGGATATAATCGATGGTTTGATTAATCCGGCTATGGATACCCAATGTTAAACCATATTCGGTACTATTGATTTGATTGATGACATCATCTAACTCTGAACGCTTAAACCGAATGACATGGAGGACCGGTCCAAATATTTCTTTTGATAAAGCAGAGATATGATCAATCCCAATTGCTGTTGGCGGAAAATAATAACCCGTGCGACATTCATCGCTTAACTGACATTGATAGATTAATTCATACTTTGTCAACATGAACTGTACATGATCCTTTAGGACATTTAACGCTTCTTTATCAATGACAGGACCAACATCAGTCGTCAACCATCTAGGATCGCCTATATTTAATTCAGCCATGGCTCCTTGCAATAACTCACTAAAGCGAGGGTAGACTTCATCTTGAACAAATAAGACTCGAAGAGCAGAACAACGCTGCCCAGCCGATCCAAATGCTGAAGTAATTACATCAACAACCACTTGCTCTAATAATGCAGACGAATCCACAATCATTGCGTTTTGACCGCCTGTTTCCGCAATTAAAGGAATAATTTCACCGCCACGTTGTGCTAGAGCTCTATTAATATGAGTAGCCGTTTGCGTGGAGCCGGTAAAAATAACCCCTTTAACCCGTTTATCCAGTACTAAAGCAGCACCCACCTGTTCACCACTACCTGGCATCAACTGAATAACCGTTTTAGGAATTCCAGCTTGATACATTAAATCTACAGCAAATTGAGCTATTAATGGTGTTTGCTCAGCCGGTTTAGCAATGACACAATTACCGGTAACTAAGGCGGCAACGACCTGCCCTGTAAAAATTGCTAAAGGAAAATTCCAAGGACTAATACAAAGAATAATTCCCCGACCATACAACTGAAGCTCATTCAACTCGCCAGTATAGCCCTGAAAACAGGCAGGCTTACTCATCATTTTCTCAGCAAGAGCGGCATAATATCTACAAAAATCAACGGCTTCACGGATTTCAGCTAGACCATCATTCCAAGTCTTTCCAGCTTCGACACAAGCCAAGACAAGTAACGTATTCATATTCTTTTCTAGTAAATCAGCAAAATTTTGTATTAAAAGAGTTCGACTTTTAACTGCAGTACGACTCCATTCATTAAAGGAATATTCTGCCGCGTCCAGTGCTAACGAAATATCTTGCGCTGTTGCCTCAATAACCTCGCCAATTTGCCATGATGGTTGCTGCGGGGAGGTTATTTTCATCGTCAATGACGACTCGTTATCGTTGATCACAGACGGCTGAGCACGCCAGCAATAAGTCATGTTTTCATATTCTTTTTGAAGATTTTCGATAACAGCTCGATCAGTGAAATCAATTCCTACTGAATTGCTTCGTATCGGAAGAAAAATAGCAGCCGGTAATGGAATATTATGATTGATTTTATCCAACAAATCATTTGATTTACTGACCGGATCATCTACAAGCTCATCGATAGATGCTTGATCATCAATTATACGATTTACAAACGATGAGTTTGCACCGTTCTCTAATAACCGACGCACCAAATAAGGCAATAAATCCTCATGACTCCCCACTGGCGCGTAAATACGACATGGAATTGCAAATTGATTGTTAGGAACTATTTGTTCGTATAATTCATTACCCATACCATGCAAACATTGAAATTCAAAATCACGATAATCACCAACCATGGTTAAAATTAAAGCTACTGATTGGGCGTTATGCGTTGCAAACTGAGGATAAATTGCATCGGTCATCGATAGAATTTTTTTTGCACAAGCTTGAAACGATACATCGGTAAATGGCTTACGTGTAAACACAGGATAATCGCTTAATCCTAGCATTTGGGCCTTTTTAATTTCACTATCCCAATAAGCTCCCTTAATCAACCGCACCATCATTCTGCGTTTTTTGTTTCGAGCTAATGTCGCAATCCAATCCAGTAGATAAAAAGCCCTTTTTTGGTAGGACTGTACTGCCATACCAAATCCATGCCAATCATCTAAACTATCGCTATTGAATACTCGCTCGATCACATCTAACGATAATTCCAACCGTTCAGACTCTTCAGCATCGACCGTTAGAGCAATATTATATTTTTTTGCTAATTGAGCCAAAGAAAGTAACTTAGGTGTCAATTCGGATAAAACTCGTTCATATTGAGCTTCATGGTAACGAGGATGCAAGGCTGATAACTTAATCGATATGCCAGGGTTTGAGTACAGATCATGCTGATCACCCAGTTGCTTCCCTATTGATTCAATAGCACGAGTATAAGCAACATAATAACGTGAGGCATCTGTTGCTGTAATAGCTGCCTCGCCCAGCATATCATAGGAGTACCTATAACCGATGGCTTCTTTTTTTCGTGCACGTAGCAAGGCCTCATCAATGGTCCGACCCATCACAAATTGTTTGCTCATAATTCGCATAGCTTTATCAACTGCCTTACGAACAACAGCCTCTCCGGTACGGGATACTAATGTCATAAGCACTTTACTAAGAACTGACTCCGCCTTCTCAGAACTAAGAACCTTACCTGTGAGCATGAGAGCCCAAGTTGTCGCATTAACAAAAAATGAAGAGCTTTGTCCTTGGTGCGACTTCCAATCTGGTTTTACCAGCTTATCTTTGATAAGACTATCGATAGTCGCATTGTCTGGTACTCGTAGTAAGGCTTCAGCCAAACACATCAGAGCAATTCCCTCTTCTGTTGATAAAGCGTATTCCGTAAGAAATGAATCAATTCCAGTCGTTAATTTTCGCTGTTGCCTAACTTTTTCTACTAACTGAATTGCCAATTTCTTAACCTGCAAGTTTTGCTCATTTGACAATGTTGCATGGTTAATTAATGTTGTAACAGCCTCTAATTCTTTTATGCGATATGCGATATTTATATCGTTTCGTAGACCATGAGGGGGTTGTAACGAACGTCGATCAAGCATATTGCCTCCATCAAGCGAAAATTTATAGTTAAATACAAGTATATTTGTAAGCCTAAACGTTAAATATAGATCATTAAAATAAACAAAGAAGCAAAGATTATATACGGACTAGTCAGCGAAGATCTGGCATCAGTACATAGCAACTATCTGACCTACAAAGACCATTAAGCATCGAGGAGAATAATTTAATTTTACCTGAAAGAAAACAGAGCTTACAAAAAAAATCCAGTTTTTCCATTCATAATAGGCCCAACAATAGGGTTATTAACCCTCGGATTAATTTGACGAATAGTTAGAAATAAGATCAAATGTCACTCAAATTTTAA
>JBMLTO010000007.1:0-12828 GCA_049239925.1 Legionella sp.
CCCATGACACAAAACATGATTTAAACGCTTCGGGATCTAAAACAGAAAATACGCGAGGGAAGGTATCTTTGCACGCAATACCATTAGAAAAAGGATCATGTTTTTTTAAACGATCAATTTTTGATTCGCCAAATAATACAAAATCTCGCCAGCTCTCAGCGCCACAAATACTGCCACACAAAACCACAAATAAAATCTCTATGAGTGGGTACAATTTTTTTCTGGAAATTCGTGGATCGGGTCATTTAGAAAAATAAACATCAAATCCTATGTGTCCAATCTCATGCATCATGCCACCTCTTTAAAATTTGAGTGACATTTGATCTTATTTCTAACTATTCGTCAAATTAATCCGAGGGTTAATAACCCTATTGTTGGGGTAAGGCCCAAATTGAAACAGATTGATTGAATTTTAATGCGGCGGCCGTGGTAAATTATTCTCTATCCCTGGAAGCTATTGTCTAGAGCTGATATGCTGCCTAGCTATAAAGCCAAGGAGGGGTATGGGATAGTATCTACTAGATGGTCATTGTTTGACATTATTTACGATGACCAATGGCAGAATACCTGATTTTCTTTATGCTTGGTATTTATTTAGGATTTATGATGACCAAATTATGTTTTATCCTGGGTGACCAGCTCAGCGAGTCTATTTCTTCACTGTCTGCTATTGAGCGAAACAAAGATATAGTCTTTTTATGTGAAGTGATGGCTGAAGCAACCTACGTTCCTCATCATCCTAAAAAAATTGCTTTCATATTCTCTGCCATGCGTCATTTTGCAACGCATTTAACCGAGCTAGGCTACCGAGTTCGTTACAGCAAATTTGATGATGTAAATAATCTTGGTCATTTTGAGCAAGAACTGTTGCGAGTCATCCATGAGGAGCATTGTACAGAGGTTCACGTGACTCATCCAGGGGAGTGGCGAGTATTCGAGCTGTTAACCCGATTGCGTACTCAATTATTTATTCCATTATATCTTCATGATAATCAGCACTTTTTATGTACGCTTACTGAGTTTGCTAACTGGGCAAAGAATAAAAAATCATTGCGTATGGAATATTTTTATAGAATGATGCGGCAAAAACATGCTGTTTTAGTTGATAATCATAATAAGCCTATCGGAGGGATTTGGAATTTTGATATCCAAAATCGAAAAAATGCTAATCATATAAAAGAATTTCCAAAACGCATACTCCATCCTACGGATGAAATTACAGCTGAAGTTCTAGCCCTGGTCGGTCGACATTTTTCACACCATTTTGGTGATTTGGAACCGTTTAATTTTGCTGTAACACGTGAGCAGGCTCTGCTAGAGGTTGATTACTTTATGGAGCACTGCTTGCCCAATTTTGGTGATTACCAAGATGCTATGTGTTCTGATGAAGTGAATTTATACCATTCTAAACTGTCATTTTACTTGAATGCGGGTCTTTTGCTTCCCTTGGAAATTTGCAGGAAGGCAGAGCATGCCTATGAAACAAAAAAAGCCCCATTAAATTGTGTTGAAGGGTTTATTCGCCAAATTTTAGGATGGCGTGAATATGTTCGTGGCATTTATTGGCTATTTATGCCTGACTATAAAAATAAGAATTTCTTCAATGCGGATCGTCGATTACCAGGGTTATTTTGGGGGAAGCCAACACAGATGTTTTGTGTGAGCAATGTCGTATCACAGACCAAGACAGAGGCATATTCACACCATATTCAACGGTTAATGATTACTGGAAATTTTGCATTATTGGCTGGTCTTGATCCTACACAAGTTTGTGAATGGTATTTAGCAGTCTATGCAGATGCCTATGAATGGGTAGAATTACCCAATACTCTTGGTATGGCTTTGTATGCGGATGGTGGAACTATGGCTAGTAAGCCTTATGCGGCAAGTGGTAAATATATTCAAAAAATGAGTAATTTTTGCAAATCATGTCATTATAATCCCAATGAAGTCATCGGTGATCAGGCCTGTCCGTTTAACTCTTTGTATTGGCATTTTTTAGATCGAAATCATAATAAGCTGCAATCTAATAGCCGTTTGCATTATGCTTATCTTAATTGGAAAAAAATGGATCCAGAAAAAAAGGCTGTTATCATCAGTAAAGCTCAACAAGTACTGATAGCTCTAGATAACGAGAGTTTATAACTACGATACTTGGTTCTTTTATGAAAAAATCTCATGGTTTATAGCTTTAATTTATTCATGATAAAAAACTCCAGAGAGTTGATTGCTTTGTTATCTGTTTGTTTTTTCATGAGTGAAACATGGATTTTTTTTAAAGAGGGTAGAAAATGATCATCTAGTCTATCTAGATAGCTGGGGATCATGCTCCGTTGTATGGCTGTAATCCCTAGTCCTGCGCGTACCGCTGCCATTTTACCCGCGTAACTAGGACTGCTGAATGCTAAGCGCCATTTCAATCCCTGTTGGTTCAGTGATTCGATGACATCAACACGATAGACACAAGGATTAGGTGACAGAATTAATGGAATAATTTTTTCCTCATGTAACGTAGGTAAAAGATCTTTTTTACCGATCCATTGAACCGGTTCGCTCCATACATTGACTGTTCCGCCCAGTTCTCTTTGTTGATTGGTTTTTACCAAAATCAAATCGAATTCTTCGTCTTCAAAACGCTGAATTAAATTCATGGTCAGATCGCATTCGACATTGAGCATGATGCGGGGATGTAGTCTTGAAAATTCTACCAAAATATCTGATAACATCATTGCTGCAAAATCTTCAGGTAAACCGAAACGCAGTTTTCCTTGCAGCTCAGGAGCTTTGAATCGATCCAGGGACTCACAATGTAGTTCGTATATTCGCTTGGCGTAACCTAAAAAAATTTCCCCATCGGGCGTTAATGATAATTCTTTGCCCCGTATAATCAGTTGTTTGCCAACGATATTTTCGAGCTTAGCAATCTGTTGGCTGATCGCCGATTGAGTTCGACCCACCCGCAACGCCGCTTTTGTGAAGCTAAGTGTTTCGGCCAAGGTGAGGAAGCATTGTAAGGTAATCGTATCTAGTGACATTAGAATCTCTTATTAACATTATAAGAATTTTTAATTTTATTTATATCACTATTTCTAATATATTTCAAATTACCAAACATAATTTCTAATGGAGATATCAGGTGACTCTAATTCTTTTGTTGTTGATTTGTCTAAGCCTGGCTTGCCCAATACTTGCAATATTGTCGGGTTTTTGGATTGAAAAACCAACGATGGCTGCAGCGTATGCAGGCTATTGTATTGGCATTGGGCTGCTAAGTTCGTTGGTGATGCTGGGCTATGTATCGTTTTTACAGGTATCCAAAGAAAATCAGTTACTTAGCATCAATGGATTGAATGCATTGCTCACGAGCTTGGTGTTATTAGTGAGCTTCATTGTTCATCGTTTTTCTATTCGATATATGTACGGGGACAAATATTATCGACAGTTTTTTATTTTATTATCATTGCTAACATTTGCTTTATTGATGATGGTCACTACCAATCATTTATTGTTATTTGCTGTTGCGTGGTGCTCAGCTGATACGATTCTTATCAGGCTAATGACGCATAAAAAAGAATGGGTTGCATCACGAGAGTCAGGAATCATTGCCGCTTATAGCTTAGGCTTAGGTTGTACTTGCTTGATCTTGATGTCAGCCCTGCTCTTTATTGATGGGGCAACCACCAATCTTTCAATGTTAATGCAGCAAGCAAGCACTAGTAATTCCATTTCTTTTTCGATTGCTAGTGGGCTGCTGGTCATTACAATCTTAGCGCAATCAGGTTTATTTCCCTTTCATCAATGGTTGCTCAGTTCTTTAAATTCGCCAACTCCTGTGTCTGCAATAATGCATGGAGGTTTAATCAATGGAGGTGGATTATTATTGGTTAAATTTTCACCGCTTTTTGTTTGTCATAAACAATGGCTAATTGTATTATTTTTAATGGGTTCATTATCTGCATTATTAGGAACTATTTGGAAATTAATGCAACATGATGTCAAAAAAATGCTAGCTTGTTCTACGATGGCACAAATGGGCTTTATGCTAATGCAATGTGGGCTTGGGTTATTTTCTTCGGCGATAGCCCATATTTGCTGGCATGGTTTATTTAAGGCCTATTTGTTTTTAACGTCAGGTTCAGCTGTAACCCAAAAAAAACCAAGAATAGCATCTAATCAGTATACCTTACTCTCGTTATTAATGGCTCCCATAGGTGGGTTATGCGCCATGGCTTCATTTTCAGTTATTACTGACTATTCACTGATGTCATTCGATGCGAATACCTTTGTTTTAGCGTTTGTTTTTATTACGGGAACACAGCTTCTTCTAACATCGATGGGCCGTAGTCAACATAAACTAGCATGCTTAGCCAGTTTATTGTTAGCTGCATTTTTAGGCTTTATTTATGGTGGCAGTGTTCATTTGATTGAAAAGTTATTGTTGCCTTCATTATCCAATTTTAGTCAATCCCTAGGGGTTATTCATGGATTGATTCTGTTTTTATTTGCTGTTTTTTGGTTGTTATTCAATGTAGGTGGTTATGAAAAAATTGCGCAATCAAAGTTTGGCTGCTGGTTATATATAAATTTGTTCAATGCTAGCCTGCCAGCAAAGAAAACAGTGACTTCGCTTCGAACCGACTATAACTATTAAATCATTAAAGGGAGTATGTCTATGACTACTGTAAAAGCTTATCCTGAGCAGCGTGCCTCTAAAAAGTTTACTAACACTTGTTTGCAAGCAAAAAATCAAGATCTTCAAATACAAGCTATGCTGCACAATGCTGCGAAACGAATTGCACCTGTATGGCCGATTGATACATTCATCGCCTGTAATCCGTTACAGGGATTTGAAAGTTCTCATTTCGAAGATGCCTTACGATTGGGTTATGTTAAACAGCAAGGTCAGATTTATAGTCTCGGTTTAAAGGAAGTGAATTACCAGATGATAAAATGGTGTACTTCTTTTTTTGATACAGAAGAAAGTAGTTTCACTATGCCTTACGCTGATAAAAGCATCTACTTTAGATTTTTAAAATTAGCACCCCATGATAGGCAATTATTAAAAAATACAAATGCGCGACAATTTTTAGAGCGGTTACCTTCTTCGGCAGAAGATGCCATTGCATTATGTTTATCAATGTTGCAGGTATTGCCTGGGCAAGAGGAGCCATTTATTGAACAAACATTGGCTTATCTTCCAGGTTGGTCTGGGTTTGTGAAGTGGAAGGCTGAATGGGACAACTCGGTGACACATAGTGATAATCGAGTGACGATTGCGGAATTTGTTGCCATTCGTTTGATATTGACTTGCATACTCTGGCCTGATGCTGCAAAGGAAAAAAAATATACCCAAGATGCTTCTGACGTCAAAAACATAATGACTCTTTTAGAGCATAAAGAAACATCTTATAAAGAAACATTATTAAATGCGATATTACCAGAGATTAAGCATAGAGAGTTAAACAGTATTCGCAGGCATGCTCAATTAGTTTTTTGTATTGATGTTCGTTCGGAGCCGTATAGGCGAGCAATTGAATCGATGGGTAATTATGAAACCTTTGGCTTTGCTGGATTTTTTGGCCTTCCTATTCGGGTTGAGGAGTTGGGTGCAAATAAAAGTAAAGCATGTTGTCCTGTTTTATTAAAACCTAAATATTCAATCCAAGAGACTATTGCCACTAGCGATACAGCCGTTGTCAAACGCTATTCACAAGGCAGAGCGATAAAAAATACAGTTAAATATTTCTATCAGAAATTAAAATATAATTTTTCTACCCCTTTCATCTTGGTTGAAGCGCTTGGATTTTTCTATGGTTTGCTCATGAGCTTAAAATCGATATCACCAACCTTTAGTAGTCGATTAAGTGCAACAATGAACGGCTGGTTACTTCCCAGTACGCCAACCAAGTTAAATTACGAGTTGAGTAAAATTAATGTCGATCAAGGGTTATCGTTAAACGAGCAAATTAGTTACGCAGAAACAGTACTCTGTTTAATGGGATTAACGTCTGGATTTGCAAAGTTAGTTGTTTTGTGTGGTCATGGCAGTACTACTGAAAATAATCCGTATGCCTCTGCGTTGGATTGCGGGGCTTGTGGAGGAAACCATGGTGGTATTAATGCACGATTATTGGCTTCTATATTGAATAAACCCGAGGTTCGCCAAGGCTTAGAAGACGTGGGTATCCATATACCTCTCGATACAGTTTTTTATGGTGCTTTACATAACACGACGACAGATGCAGTGAAATTATTTACTCATGATGGTCAACAGTCTATTTATAGAGAACTTTTATTACAACTGGAATCTGATTTAGAGAAAGCAACGGCTGTTACCAATCATGAACGTGGTGCAACATTTAATAGCGAAAATCCATTAAAAGAAGTGATTAAAAGAAGTTTGGATTGGTCGGAGACAAGACCTGAGTGGGGATTAGCTCGTAATGCTGCATTTATTGTTGCTCCCCGCAATTTGACCAAAAATATCAATCTCGATGGCCGTTGTTTTTTGCATTCCTACCGTTATGAACAAGATCCGGATGGTACCTTACTGGAAACAATTTTGACTGCGCCAATGGTTGTTGCCCAATGGATAAACACGCAATATCTTTTTTCTACGCTGAATAATATTGCCTTTGGCAGTGGTAGTAAAATTACTCATAATGTAGTTGGTAAAATTGGAATTATGCAAGGAAATAGTAGTGATTTGATGCATGGACTACCGTTACAGTCAGTGATGAGTTCAGATGAACAGCGATATCATGAACCACAACGTCTATTGACCATAATTTATGGATCTAAAGAAACAATTCATAAAGTCATTCAAAAGCATTCGATCTTAAAAACACTGGTTTTTAATCAATGGGTCCATGTATTAGTTATTGATTGTCTTGATCAAATACCTTATCAAATGAATCAATCTGGTGAATGGGTTGCTGTTGCATAATATTTAGGAGATAACATCATGAACGTTATTAAAGTACAAGAAAGAAAAGAAGCGGTCATTCATTTACATCCGATGAAGAAAATAGAAATAATTGTAGTTGGGGAGCAAGAAGAGTTTGTCGCTTCCATGCTAGATAAAGCCTCTGTCAGTGGATTTACTTTGATAAGAAATATTTGTGGTAAAGGTCATCATGGATTTCACGAAGGTAGATTAAGATTTAACGAGAAGTCCTCGTTAGTTTTATTCATTGCAGTCGCTTCAGAAGAGGTCATTTCTACAATTGCATTAGGCATGAAAACTTTGTTTCAGAATGAGTCAGGAGTGCTTTTTGTTTCTGATGTTTCGGTAGCTAGATTAGATTATTTTAATGCTACAAGCCCCTGATCTTAATCATTTCTTCTTAATCCGTTCGCTTTATGTGACCTACATTCCATGCGAACGGATTAGATTAAAATTGATCTTCTTTATAACGCTTTTTTGTACTCAATTTTTTTACTCACGCTTGAGTGGAATATGCACAGTATTTACAAACTATTTTTGAAAGATGATGGATAAAAGATCCAATACCTTACTTTGAGCTTCTTTTTCAATAACACCTAATTTTTTGACTATACGGTTGCGATCGATTGACCTCAGCTGATCAAGCGCAATCTGTCCTTTTTTATCTTTAAATTCTGTTAATATTCTAGTTGGAAAGTTGTCTTTAATGGTGCTAGTCATCGGTGCAATAATGACTGTATTCAATCGGCTCAAATTCATTGAGTCCGGTGAAATAATTAATGCTGGGCGTGTTTTTTTTATTTCAGAACCAATTGTAGGATCTAGGTTCACTAAAAAAACGTCAAACCTCTTTATGGTTACCACGTCCATTCATCCGTATCGAAATCATTGCTTAGATTTAAATGAGTTTCCTCATTTCTGTGATCTGCAACAGCATTAAATTGCCTTAACCATCTTTCTTGCTGATTTTTGATTGGAATTAATGTAAGCTGGCCTTTTTCATCTGCTCTAATTTCCAATTGTTCTCCGGGATGTAAATGAGCTTCTTTGATGATAATTGCAGGAATACGAATTCCGATTGAATTTCCCCATTTGGTTAAAGTAACAGTAGACATTGCAACTCCAAAATATATATTCATAGTATAATTATACATAGTTTATACAATCATTCAAACTCTTACCGTCAGGCCTCACTGATCCCCTGACTATAATCAAGCTCACAGTTATACTCAACTTTAGTCATTTTTACAGGACCGTTCGCCCTGAGGAGCGTGCGTAGCACGCGTCTCGGTAAGGGCTTGCTGGGAGCTACAGGCTACAGTTAAAAATGGCAACGCTCATGCGCGCTTACACCGGGGTAGAGGTACAATCAGCATCATGATTTTCCGCGTGTACTAAAAATTGCAGTAGATACAGTTTTCCACTATGTTACTGGTGAAGGGTAGGTTATGATACTTATTTATCATTGAGTTATGCATGAAAAAAGGATTATTATTAATTAATTTAGGTACCCCTGATAGCACCAAGCAGGTTGATGTAAAACGTTATTTAAGACAATTTTTGGTTGATAAACGAGTTATTGATATACCTGCTGTTGTGCGGTACTTTTTGGTCTATGCATTAATAGTTCCTTTTAGAGCGAAAAATTCGGCTCATGCTTATCAGTCGGTATGGACTAGTCGCGGCTCTCCACTCATGGTTCACAGTCAAGATTTGGTTGTATCCGTACAGCGCATCTTGGGAGAAAGCTACCAGGTTGCTTTAGGCATGCGTTATGGTAATCCTTCGATTGAACAGGCCATTAATGAACTTAAGTTATGCAAAGAAATTACAATCCTTCCTTTATATCCACAATATTCTTCAGCTGCTACAGGTTCTTCAATTGCAGAAGTTATGCGTATCTTGTCAACCAAAGAAATAGTTCCTTCGGTTAAAATTATTCGAGATTTTTATAATCACCCCGCTTATTTAACGGCATTGACTGATGTAATCCAACGTCATTTAGATAAAGATGCTTACCTTTTGTTTAGTTATCATGGTGTACCAGAACGGCATATGATTAAGGGCGGCTGTAAAACTGTTTGTTCTGAACATTGCCCACCAGTAGACTTAGGTAATCAAGGTTGTTATCGTGCTCAATGTTTTGAAACAAGCCGTTTGTTAGCTCACAGGTTAGGATTAAGTACAGAGCAATATTCGATTGCTTTTCAATCGCGATTGGGGAAAACTCCCTGGATAAAACCTTATACCGATCAGATTTTACCCACGCTTATGAACAAAGGGATCAAAAAAATTGCTGTTGTTTGTCCATCATTCACTGCTGATTGTTTAGAAACACTCGAAGAAATTGGTATGCGGTTAAAAGAACAATGGCTCGATCTCGGTGGGCAAAGATTTACGCAAATTCCTTGTCTTAATGTCGAACAATATTGGATTGAGGCAATTGCACAGATGGTCGGGGAATATTAAATCATCAAGTCTGTTTTTATTTTCTTTTGAGCATTTGTGTCAATCAAGTTGATTGTCAGACTTTGAAAAATACGTATTTGACCCAATTGATCGCCTAACGAACGCCATGACATCAGAGAAAGTTATCCTGCCTTGATGCTGTTTTCAGGCTGACAAACGCTTTTGTTTGATGCCTGTTAAAAGCCACTAATGAGTTTGCCAGCGTTGGCAACACTTTGTCCTGGAATAACAAAGGCGGGTCTACTTATGTTTTGGTTATACTGCATATTCAATGCTGTGATAACAGCTATCATACTGGGCATACTGATAATTTAGAGATGAGGCTATACCAATGTCATCATAGCCTTTTTCCAACGGGTTATACAGCAACTAGACTATCCCTTAAGCTTATGTACTCCTAGCAGAATAGAAGCCTTGCGCGCCGAAAAACAAATCGAAGGATGGAGCAGAAAAAAGGAGGAAGCCCTAAGTCTCAGATGACTGGGACAAGATTTCCTATTTACATCAATGAAAGAAAAAATAGTTTTGATGTTTTTTATCTAGGATCTAGCTCTTTGAGACGCCTGCTACACATGATCCTCAGGACGAACGGACCTATAAAAAATGGCTAAAATAGAGTCAATAGCATCAACATATAATTGTATTCTTATACTACAATAGACATAGGATAACGATTATTTTGATGCTGATTGACGATGACTTGTAATATTAAATAGGGATGCAAATGGATTGGATGGATTTAGTTAAAAAATCTATTTTTGGTTTTAATGCAGTTAGCACGGATAGGATATCAGTAAAAACTGTGATTAATCCTCATCATGTTATCACCCAAGATTTTTCAGAGGATGAACTAACTGAGTTTTATAGTTTGGCCATCAATGAATCTTTTGAACCTGGACAAATTATTTTTAATGAGCATGATCAAGCGGATACAGTTCATATTATTGTTTCCGGCGAAGCCGAGGTTTATTTATCTAAGCCTAGTAGTACAGGGGAAATCGTTAGTCATGTTTTGGCTGTTTTAGATGAAGATGATGTAATAGGTGATATGGCTTTGGTTGAAAACAAACCACGTTCGGCATCGGTGCGTGCTAAAACAGAACTAACAGTACTAACCTTTAAATTGGATGATATCAAGAGTAGGGCGCACATTAGTTTATTATTGACTCGAAATATGGCTAAGCTCTTGTCAGAGAGGTTGCGTTTTAATAATCAAGTCACGGTAAAAAAAATGGAGGAAACGCTCTTACAAGCACAAGCCAGAAATGTGCTGGGCGTGTTTATGGTCGCTATATTCTGGTTAATTAGTTTGTATACGCTATCCTTGACTTCTTTGATTGGTCTTGAGAAATATTTTAGCAATACCACATTTTTATCAGTGAGCTTAATCGTTTTTTTCGCTTCGGGCATTGTTTCAGCGATGCTGATGACTGGTTTACCATTATCACATTTTGGTATTAGTGGAATCGGTTGGCGCCAACAGGCGACGCAGGCTTTGATTTATACGTTGCCACTCCTGGTATTATTTGTGGTTATTAAAATGATTATTGTTGATTCGCCGAGTGGCGTTAGCCATCTATCAACGTTTTCTGGTTTTGATGAAGGTGTCATCGATGGACATTTTAGTTTGGGTCTCTACATCAGTGTTATTGTCTTATATGCCGCTCTTTGCCCTGTTCAAGAATTGATCACCCGCAGTGCTATGCAAACAACATTCTATTATTTTTTACCAGGAAATGAATTGTTTAGAAAGTGGAATGCAATTCTTCTATCCAATATTATTTTTTCTTCAGCTCACTCCCACTTAAGTTTTACTTTTGCAATGGTTACTTTTATCCCAGGATTATTTTGGGGCTGGTTATTCCATAAACAACGATCGTTTATAGGGGTATCTGTTTCTCATGTGATTCTGGGGGTGTGGGTGATTTTTATTGTGGGCGTGAAAGGGATTGCTTATGGTTAATTTAAGCGCAAATTATATCAGATAAAATCGATAAAACGACTATTCGCATACAAATCATAAAACAAAGTGACTGTTTGAGTCTGTTTTATAAATAAACACTCCAGGTATTAGCTTGAGGAACAGCAAAGCCTTCATAGGTTGTCATGTTTGTTTCGATAGATTAGTGTTTACGGTTGTCAGCGGGATGTACTGATACGTATTCCGTGCAGTTATTCAAATGTATCGAGAGCGGGGCTAGCGGATTTCGATCAGGCCGAACATTAAAATCTATTACCTCTCGGTCGTCCACGCTTGCCCCCTATCTGCCTCGAAGATAGCGATATTTATTCCTTGTCAGTACAAATTAAATAACGTTCGCTTCGTTAACCTGTGTTTATAGATGCCTGCTTGCAAATGACGATTTCGTTAATACCCCAGCGAGGAACGATGTCATGCAGAATCCAGATACGGAATGATGGTGGTAAATTTGCGTTAAACCATTCCTAGCTTAAAATAAATTATTTTTTAGTCATAAAACCTAATTTTTTACCAATTTATGCCGTTAAGGATATTAATTATCAAAAAAATTGTTTTTAAGGAGTGATCATGGATATAATTTTTCAGGGTAAACATAATAGTGATGAAGCAGTAGCTAGTTTATTAAATGTCATTCATTTATTCAAAGAACGTTATCAAATCAGTCAGTTCAGAGAAATGCATCTAATGGTTACGCTTGTCGATGATCAGGGAGAAGATGTTGAATTAGTCGATAGTGAAACTGATCAGTCTTATCGTATTTTTGAAGTATATCGAGAAGGTCAACAATTTTATCGGCGTCGCAATTTACCTGCATTAAAATTAGTTGTGGATAATCGTTAATCAATAATTATTGATCAGATGGTCTCGACTTTAGCCATTTTTCCAGGATCGTTCGCCCTGAGGAGCGGCTACGCAGGCGTCTCGAAGGTCTTTCTAGGCAGCTAAAGGATCAAAGAATTGCTGCTTTCTTTCTATGCAGTTTCTCATTTCAAGACGTCCGTGCCCTTTGTCAAAATCTGCATAGGTGTCCTCAATCGATGATGATGCGCTTTTTTTGAACTCTGATTCTAAAAATAATCGTACATCATCATTTAATGCTCCTTGGTTACCTTTGAGGGCAAGCACATAAAAACCACCTTCGTCGTGGATTTGCTTGGCGATTGCTTTTTGCGTTCCCATTGCATCTATCGTAATAATATTATCTTTCAGGCTCAGTAATTTTAGCAATCATGGAATAGCAGTAATTTGATTCGACTTTTCAGCTACCTTCTGTTGTGCCAATACTAGTCTGGCTCCCGTCGCAAATGCACTAACCATATGTATAGCGGGCTTGTTGTTTTCCAGATCAATGCTGTTACAAAGTGTTTTACCATCGATTGCTATAACATCTTGTAATGCCGATTGAAGCGATTTAACCCATGACACAAAACAT
>JBMLTO010000008.1:0-12342 GCA_049239925.1 Legionella sp.
GGCACGGACGTCTTGAAATGAGAAACTGCATAGTCAGTAGCCAAATTGATTGGTTGTCTCAAAAGTCAGACTGGGCTGGGCTAAAAACAATCGCAATGATTGAAGAAAATTGTAATACCAAAGGCAAGGTTAGCGCTGAACGTCGTTTTTAACGAAGACCAGTCAAGTGTGCGCAAAGATCACGCAGGAGAAAACATGGCTATTGTCCGTCATATGGTTATCAATATGCTTAACAAAGCAAAGGGATCCTTTAAAGGTCTAGGGCTAAAAGCCCTACGTAAAAAAGCCGGATGGGATAACGAGACGCTCTCATTTATTTTAAAACAAGGATTAAGCTGATTTTTTACTCACCCAATATTTGTAGGGTAGCTTCACCATGACAGGCCCAAACTAAAACAGATTGATTAAATTTTAATGCGACACCCCTGTATTCAGTCAAAGGATCAATTTTCGATTAGTGCGGACCACGACATAATATAGCGCTTATCAAAAGGATCTTAATATTTTTCCATGTCGGTCGTGAAAATTCAGATGAAACTGCTGCTAAAACTGCTAAAATCTCCGCTGTCAACGCTGATACCCCATGTATTTCTTAGTCGAAACACATACTAATGAGTTTGCCAGCGTTGGCAACACTTTGTTTTCCAACTGGTTATACCGCAACTAGACTACCGCTTAAGCTGGTGTACTCAGAGCAATATCCTAGCAGAATAGAAGCCTTGTGCGCCGAAAAAAAAATCCAAGGATGGAGCAGAAAAAAGAAGGAGGCCCTAATCTCAAGTGACTGGGACAAGGGTTCCTACTTAGCTCAACGAAAGAAAAAATAGTCTTGATGTTTTTTATTTAGGATCTAGCCCTGCGAGACACCTGCGTAACCGCTCCTCAGGACGAATGGACCTGGGAAAAATGGCTAAAGTCAAGAAATTAAAGATGTATACAAACTATAAGGAGATAAGCTGTGCCAACGATAATAGAAGAACAGTCCTCACGTTTTCAGATAACTATAGATTCATTCCTGGCATGGCAATTGCAAGCCCAAGAGTATAGAAAGCACTTACAAGATAACCAGTCAATCGATACATCCTCTTCGTCAACACCAAAACTACAAAAAACTCCCTACTTATATACTTATATACAAGCCGATGGAACATCTACTCTATTTAAGGTTGAGTCAGTGAATGGCGATGGCGATTGTTTTTTTCACGCCGTAAATAAACCTAACCTAACCCGAGAGACATTAGTAAAAAAATTGCATGAACATCCTACAGAAGAGGTACGGGCGGTGTTCGCAATTGAAATTTGTCAGTTTCTTTATCTAGGTTGGGCAAATTATTACGCAAATGAACAAGATAAAATTGCCGGTCAAACACTGTTAACCGATGAAATCAAGACTCTCTTTTCAGAATTGACCAAAGCAGAAGCCATGTTTTCAGCAGTAATGGACAAAGCAAGAACAGAACTGGGTGAATTAGAAAGTAAAAGCATAACCCCTGATGGTTTATTGGATAAACTTAAATATAGAAACTCAAACTGTTTAGAGGACTTTCAGTTTAATTACGAAAAAATACAATTTATAAACAATGAAATTTATAAATTTTGCAGCCGTATGGACGTATTCCAAGCCTATGTAACATTATACTTGGATAAAGCAAAAGGCTATATACCCTTTCATCGAGATTTAAGCAAAACAATATCAACCACAACAATTGATATAATCAATGAATTATTTCAATTAAATATTCAAATATACCTACCTGAAACAAGCACCCAAAACAAGCTTCTGTTAGTCAATAGAAAAAAAATAGAAAATGCAATTCCTATTTTTCATGATGGAATCAATCATTTCAGTCAATTAAAAACTATTAATATAGCAAGCGTTATCCATCCAATAGCCCCAACAACTAACAATCAAAAAAATTCTGAAAGTAGTTCTAACATCCGCGGAATTCCTCTCATGCCATCGATATCGCGCCAACAATCTGCTGAGCGTCAATGCCTTTGGACAGATAGCTTTGAAGTGAAAAATTTAAATCATCTAAGTATTAAAGCGGATAGTGAGCCTTTTAAACCCATTAAAGATCTACTTCGATTACTAAAAGGAGGAGATGGCTCACAAACAAACGTCCAGAAAAATTATGAAAAAGACATGCTACAATTCTTAAAAGATTTAAATCGCAGTCCTTTAATAAAAATAGATGAAAAAATAGTATATCGTTCGGAATGGTTTGTCGATATAACTGACTTTATGAACGCTACCATACACATCCATTTTATAAGTCAAGAAAAACCAATTAATCTAAATAAAAATTTGATTTTAATTCAGTATAAATTATTACCACATGGTATTGATAACCAAGCTGAAGGTGTATTTGAAATAACCTACAACTATAAACGAAACATTCAATTTGAAATTAATACATCCAACAATCCAGCCCTATACATAGCATTAATACACTTGATGACAGATCATAACGGATCCCATGAAGTTAATGGTTTGATTCGAGAAGTTATGTTTAATGAAATGCGTCCATCGCTATCCCATGCAATCATTAGAGAGGCTGATATCGATCGCGAGAAGATTCGCAAGCAAGCAATCGATCAATTTCTAGGATTTTCTGAAAAAACAGATGCCCCATTTACTCCAGAAGAGATGAAATATTGTCTGCGAACTCTTCATCAAGGAATTGGCGCTGAAGCCCTTATGCTTACAGCAAGAGTCTATAAATTTGGTGAAGATCATGAAAAAATATATGATTGTTTTGGTAACGCTAGCCGAACTCAAATTCACTATGAACGAAACGGTCTAAAGTTCCTTTTGAGAGTGCATATTCCCGTTCATTATTTAGTTTATGATTTTAATGAACGCTATGAAGTACCCTTGGGTAAAACTACGGCTGTACCTGTGGTAGAAATTGATTCAATTAATAACACGAATACAGAACCAAAGAATGAAAAGATATTCACATTAACTTTGCTTGCAACGATTAACTTAAATAAACTGATCAGAGATGCCTCTGGACATCTAATTCATGATGCTGAAGCTATCATTATCGTAAAAGGTTTTTTACCTAAGTTTAGGTATATAGGTCCGAGTTGGGAAGTCGCTTTTAGAGACGGTATTGAAATTAATTTAGAAAGTGATTGCGATTACGCAGCCCACACTAGTATTGATACGTGGATTAACCACTTGCTTCATGATGAGAAAAAATTAAAAAATAGCATCAAAAAATTCCTAACTAAAACCTTGGCGGATATACGAGAGCATATCAAACGAATCATCCGTATTCATAGCCTAGAACCGCAGAGTAATGAAAAGTTATTATCAAATATTTTATCTTTATTTCAACAGGCACAAATGCTAGGTGAGCTTAAGAAAACAATTGATAATTTTAGTAATTCCATTAGAAAAAATGTACAGAATAGTGCGACGGAACGTGCAACACTATTTAATACTTTATTTAATCTTCAAGGATTATTTATAGATAATTTGCGCAATAAAAAATGTGGTTTTCATGCGCTTCTAGAGCTCGCGGGCACAGAGCTTAGTATCATTTTTTCCAAGCTCAATCCCTCTCAAATTGTTGTATTTTATGACATTTTAAATAGCGACTTCATACAAAATACATATGCTAGCGCCGCGTACTTAGTTGCCTATGCATCAGAAGTTTTCATGGATTTATACCCTGAACTCGATTTAAATGATATGAGTAATGAGACTAATGTTACAATCTGGAACGATCTGAAAAAGAAAATAATATCAACAAAACGTCAAGTTATAACTCAATATGATGAGGTTATATCACCAAAAGAACAGTGGAAATTAACTGTTGACTTATTGCTTTCCGAATATAAAAAACAAAAAAAATTGCCATCTGATTTTACATTACAAAAAACCATACTCAATCAATCAATTTTTGAGACTTTTTCAGAGATAAACCATGTGTTAAATGATCGATCTAAATCGCCTTTTAAATTTAATGTTTACACGGACAGCTCTGATAAAATATCTCATGACATAATTATGCTTATTCAAGGTAAATACGAAGATAATATTGTAAGATCTATAGCCGACTATTCTTCGTTTATTTCCGCTAATATTAATTACACGCAAGGGGTACTTGGAGAGATTATTAAGGCAAATCAAAACACTTTAATTATTTTTTCTCCAAATATGAGTAAAGTTGTAGACAACATTGATCAAATAAGTCCTATTTTCAAACAATATTTAATACAAGCATTGCAGAAAACTTTTTCTGCGAGTGAAGAAACGCCAAATCCGTTTGATCGTGAATCACTGTCTGAGTTATTAGATAACTACACCCGCGCGCCCTCCCCTGAACCCCGTCCAAGTAGGAAACGCAGTAGTTTACGTGGTAGTAGACGTACCAATTCAGAGATACCGACTATTGAAACAATAACTAGCATCGTTAATGAGCATTCCAACCCTAGCGGCAATCTCATCCATACACCTGCAACACCCAGAAGTTATTCGTCTAGTTTTTTTGGTGATGATACGCCCAATGCTCCATCACCACTAAAATCACCATCCAGCACAGCTGCTGATCCTAACATCCTGACGCCAGTGAGCGGCCGATCAAGTTCCAGCCGAGGTAATTCTTCTCTAACACCACTATCTTCTCCTGTAGCTACACCTAAGCATAAATCAGGTAATCAAACGATGACTCTGCCCAGTCCAAAATCAAACATTAGCCCTAGTGAACATATTTTTCATAGAGAAAAAAATGTATTCTTAAATCCGAGGCGGGAGTTAATCACCAGTGAAGAGCAAACTCGCAGTGACAATAATCCATTAGAAGCTATGATCACTCCACCCAAGCAGACCCAACCTGCACAAACTTGCCTAGCAATCACTATCCCTGAAGGCAATGAAAACGCAGAAATTATGCCTTTGGATGTAGGAAATACTCCGCCACCTTATATAAGTGGCTCTACAACGACACGAATAATTCGATACGCATTAGCTAAGATTGAGCAGGTAAGACATTTTTCTTCGGGAGAAATCGGCGCTGCTTTATGGGCAGACAACCAGCTCTTTGTCAGAACAATCATTGGTGGCTGTTCTGTTTTTTATTCATTAGATCAATTACTCACACCCTATCCGGCTCAAAGACTTAAAGCACAATTAGCGCTAATGGCTATTGAACTTGCATCTGGGTTGACAAGTATATTTTCAGCACGCCACAGTGTCTTACACCCCAAACATGGAAAAGGATTTGCAGCTATTTTTTGTGAATCATTAAGCTATACACTAAAGATACACGTGTATCTAACCAACATTGCAATAGCTATAGAAGAGCTGGCACAGCCCGATAAGCAAAGTATTTCAGATCTAACCTGGTTTGTTGGTCTGAATGGCGTGCAATTTATTCTTTTTTTACCCAGCATGGCGTGGCGTTTAAATATTAAAAACTTACGTTCGGCAATCTCGCCAGGAAAAGGTATATTTATAGACAACACTCTAGAATTTCTTTTGTACAATGCTATTTTACATATTGGCCAAAAGGTTTGTCATCTTATTCCAGCAGATCCGCAAATGAAATTGATACTGCAATCACCATCGATGGTAGTTTCTGCTGGTATTGTGTTTGCAAGAAATCGTTTTCCCACTCACAAAAATCGAATTTTTGCCGGAATGTTATACTTTGCGGTACTTAATTATATAGCTCTCTTCATAGAAAACATTGTTAATCCGCATTCTATCTATCCTACTGCATCAAATGGCATTGAAACATTTAATGCAGAAGTTTGGGCACGAACTATATTTTACACTTTATCGTTTGTTTATAGCATTTATTTTATTGGCCGTTATGGCCTTGAATTTGTAACACACTACAAAGACTTCCCCTCAGTGGCAATTATTCCAGCCGTGGAGGATGAGATACCCCCGCACTACCAACCATTAGATGACGGTATTGCCGAAGTCATCATCAGTGAATTTAGTGACCAAGGAGAAAATAATCATCAACTGCGCTCTCTAGATGATCAACAACGAGATATGAACCATAAGAACGAATTACTAGATAGATTGCTACCCAAGGAAAGTAAAAATAGCTCCTGCTGGGGTCATTTTTTCTCAGCTGATAAAGAAAAGAACGAAAGCACTGGCCGCCGTTCACATTCACAGTCTGGATGTAACATTATGTAGTTGGGATAGACGGTAGAGCACTGTACATCACGCAAATAGCTTATGTACAGTGAATTTCTCTCAATCAAAGTTCATTTATTGCAATATTTGTTTGTTATTTCTCAACGATGATATTTGCCAGGTATGGTAAGATTTCTTGCTCGTTGTTTTGGGAAAAGCAGACAAAGAATAGAAGTTCTATGCCTGGACTTTGAATAAAAATATCGTTAGCAAAAAAGAAAGTCCTATCACTGTTCCCTATGACAGACTTTCTTCTAATTGTGCATAGACGGACAAATGAGTTTGAATAATTTTATCAACCGAGAACTCTCTGTTAGCCAAGTCTAAACCGGCTAACCCTAATTTTACTCGTAATGATTTATCAACAATTAAACGCTCCATTGCATCAGCAAGATATTCTTTGTTCTTAACGGGCACCAATAATCCTGTTACATTTGGCTCTATCGCATCACGACAACCAGGTACATCTGTTGTAATCACTGCTCGCCCACACGCTGCTGCTTCTTGCAATACTTTCGGTAATCCTTCTCGATAAGACGGCAGTACAACTATATTCGCGTTTTTAAAGATACTAGCGATATCATCTTGGAAACCTAAAAACTCAACCACTGATTGAGAATCCCACTGGGTAAGTTCTTCAGCAGTTATACTGTTAGGATTACCTGGATCTCGCTCCCCAACTATGCAAAAACGTGCTTTAATTCCACGTACTTTTAATAAAGTGGCTGCTGCGATGAATTCTTGTATTCCTTTATCTTTTAGTAATCGAGCGGCCAAGATCACCCTAGGCAGACCTGTCGGTTCTGGATGATAAGTATACGTATTTAAATTAACCCCAGAGCCACGCACCATGACTACTTTTTTCCTAGCGAAGGACGTTGGCGGTATCAATATGTCGCGATCAGCTGGGTTCTGAAATAAAATACGTAAGTTTTTTTTAGCGAAGATAAAACGATATAGTCGAGTCAGTATGCTTCTCAACAGTTTTGCTTTTAAATCATCGGTAATATAAATAAAACCCAAACCTGATACAGCAATCACTACCCCCCCAACTCTAGCCAGCCGTGCTGCAATTCCACCATAGATTGCAGGCTTAATGGTAATCAAGTGAACCAAAAGAGGACTTAGCTGCTTAAACAAACGATATAATACAAAGAGCACTTTGCATTCAGCGAAAATATTTTTGCCACTACGAGATAAAGATAACTCATGGTAAATAAAGCCTTGATCATACAAAAACTGAACTTTAGGGCAACGAGGAGCAGCAATATGTATCTCATAACCATTTTTTTGAGCAGCTTTTGCTATTTCCAAACGATGAGAAATAAAAAATGTAACCGTATTAACTACCAATAATAAGCGTTTATTCATACGTCACCATCACTAATAACACCAAGCAGCTGTTCATCCTAGTCCCAAAGATTTATAATGCTCTAACCATGCTTGAAAGCAAAGAACATCCCAAAGCAAATATTGCCAATTGCCACGTTTGGATTGATGTTGCTCCCATGCGGTTCTTACCATAGAAGCATTCAAATAACCCTCAGAATCTAATCGACTTCGGTTAATCAATGTTTCTCCCCATTCACGCAGTGGGCCCCGTAACCAACTATCGATAGGGACACCGAAGCCCATTTTCGGTCGCTCAATTAAAGACGGTGGAACATAACGGTGTAATACTTGTCTTAGTGGCCATTTAGATAAACCGTGACGACGTAATAAATGAATTGGTAATGACGCAGCAAACTCTATAATACGGTGATCTAACAAAGGCAATCTTGTTTCTAAACTTACTGCCATTGATGCCCGATCAACCTTGACTAAAATATCATCAGGTAAGTAGCTGACAGTATCTAAATACATCATCTGACGAATAAAATTATCAAGTTTAGGCATTGATTGCAAACCAGTGAGCATAGTGATTGGCTCAGTCGCACCCAATACCAGAGCGTTTGGTATTGGCCAGTGAGACACCAATTGTTTGTAGACTTCCATTTCCGTATTCAATGAAAGTAATTGTGCAATTTTATAAAGCTTATCGCCTGGATGAGCAAAACGATACTTGGCCGGAGCTATTTTTAGAATATTAGCCAAGATTACGTTCCATGTATTAGGGGAAAAAGCCTGGATACTATTAGCAAGACCAGCTCGCACCAAAGCAGGCATCCGTGATAACTTTGACCATAATTGTTCAGACAGCGTATAACGTGAATATCCTGAAAAAAGTTCGTCACCCCCATCGCCAGACAAAGCAACCGTAACAGATTGTTTAGCAAGTTGAGATACCATGAATGTTGGTATTTGTGATGAATCAGAGAAGGGCTCACTATAAATCGTCGATAAACGTGGAATTACATCCAAAGCTTCTTGAGATGAAACATACAGTTCCGTATGGCAAGTACCGAGATACTTTGCAATTGCCTGTGCATGTATAGCCTCATTATAACCTTCTTCATGAAATCCTATAGTAAATGTCCTTACTGGCTGGTTGCTAATTGATTGCATCAAGGCTACCACCGTTGAAGAATCAATGCCTCCTGATAAAAATGCGCCTAGTGGTACATCAGCCATCATTTGGCTAGTCAATGATTGCCGTAGAAGTTGCTCAAGCTGCTCAACTGCTTCTTCTGGAGAACCATTAAATGGATGCAGTTGCCCTCTGGCAGCTATGTCTGATGCGCTCCAATAATGTTCGATTATTGGTTCTTTCGCTTGATAAGGCAAACGCAAAATACATCCTGGTTGTAATTTTGCAATGCCGGAAAAAATAGAATAGGGAGCAGGAATATAATTATGGCGCATCATTAAGGCAAGAGCATCACGATTAATCTCCCCACGCCACTGTGGATGACGATAAAAAGCCGCTAACTCCGATCCAAAAACGAACGTATTAGCAAGCCAACCATAGTAAATAGGCTTTTCTCCTACTCTATCTCTAGCCATTATTAGCATTCGTTCTGCATGATCCCATACAGCAAAGGCAAACATACCTACGCACTTCGCAAGCGTTTGATTAACACCATATCTTGAAAAGGCTGCCAACAATACTTCCGTATCAGAATGTCCTCGCCATCCTTGATTCCAGCCGTCTAACTCGAGATTTTTGCGCAGTAATTGATGATTATATATTTCACCGTTAAAAGCAATGACCCACCGACCACAAGCCGATTTCATTGGCTGATGCCCCGCAGGAGAACGATCGATTATTGATAATCGTCGATGACCTAAGGCAACATCTGCTTCTAAATCAAGCCAAATACCAGCATCATCAGGCCCCCGATGCGCGATAGCACTCAACATCTCGCCAATTGTTTGCTGTGGTACCGAATGAGACAAATTCACAAGACCAACAAAACCACACATGCCTAATTGCTCCTTGAGGGTTTACTGGTACATGCCCAAAACCACCATAACATGGTCCATAATATCAAAACTATTGTAAATAAAGGATATATAGTGAGATAGGCAAGCAATCCATGTTCAAATAAAAAACAAACTCTTTTTGCGGGATCCACTGCATCTACAACTAAAGAACTCCGCTTACTGGACATAGAGAAACGATCGATTGGTCTGATATAGCCAATGTTTTTTTTAGAAAGCCAATGAATCTCTTGACGTAATGCTGCATGAGAATCGATTTTCTTGGAAGTAGTATTGATCACATTAGTTATGCATAAACTAATAATAGTTACAAGAATGGCAATTATTTTATTTTGATATAAATCATCAACACCACAAGAGGCTACGTTATCATTATCCGCAAAAGACAAACTAATCAGTGAAAAAATAAAACTAGCAACAACGGATAAATTCAACAAAACATCATGGGAAAAAAAAGAACACATTAAAAATGAAAATGCCATTGGTAGCCCTCTTCGTATGCCCGCTAATATAAAAATAAAAATCATAAAAAGAGGAATTATTAGCAATCCAATAGGACCAAATGCAATCGAAAAAAGTATATAGCTATTATGGGGGGCTAGTTCAAATGCATATTGTAAGCCTCTTCCCCAAAAAGGCCCCTTATGATATTCACTTAAAGCACGAGATATTAAAAGATATCTTGCTGCCATAGAGTTATTTGATTCCATTTTTTTTATTGCAGCAGGAGTAATGGTTTTTACATTTAAAACTTCCTGTTTGAAAGTATATATTTTAAAATAGGAATCTCGAAAAGCTATGGGGAAAAAGCAATTATGATTCCATGCAAAAGATAAGATCATAGATATTGCTATTAGAGTGATAGCTATATAAGATGAATCAGTCTTGATGCGTTTGATAATTTTTTTAATATTAAAATTTTGTAGAACTAATAGAGCTAATGTGACCATCCAAGTTAGCATGCCAGAAACTGACAATGTTGAAAACACAGCTGATGTTATCAAAATAAGAAAGGCAATTTTCAAGTGTTTCGGAATATAATCTATAGAACCAATAGCGCTAAAAATAAGCACTATCGCTGCAATATTTGGATTAGAAAATAAACCAGCAGCTCTTCCTTTAATAATAGTAAGCTCATCGTAAAAGCATAACTCTAGTAGACAAATGATACTAGACCATACAAGTAATGTAACATAAAATTTTCCGATCTTTCGAAAACAAATAGATCGACCAATAGTGAAGAATATAGCGACCAACGAAATAGAGAGTATATAGTTTCCACTGTATTTATCGATATAAAAACCATAGTTCAAAAAATATATGGTAACTGGCATTAGAGCCAACACACAAATTACAATCAACTTAGAAATTAAATTGAAGCCTGTTTTCATAATAACAAAGAAAAAAAATAAAAAACTTACCCCTCCAAGCAAACGGACCAAAAATACCATGCTATAAAATGGCTCTCTCGATTGCGTACCGATATAAGTTAATATGCCTGAAGAAAACAAACCAAAGAATAAAACCAACAAGATAGTTGGCAACATATCATTAACTCTTAGATTCATAAAATGTCTCCCCATACAATGCAGCATAGCTATCGATACATGTATGCATTGAGAAATATTTTTCTACACGCTGTCTTCCTTTCTGGCCCATTTCTCTTCGTTGTGTGCTGAAACTAATTTTCAGTAACGCATTCGCGAAGGCTTCAGGATTTCTAGCTGGCACGACATAACCTGTTTCACCATCAATAACAGCTTCTGAATTGCCACCAACATCAGTCACCACCATAGGCAGGCTAGCTGCCATTCCCTCCAAGAGGGCATTCGAAAAACCTTCTTGATGTGAACTCAATAAACCAACATCTGCTAAAGCCAGCCAATCTGCAACATTTGTGCATGAACCTAAAAATCTAACATTGTTTGCCATCCCATTCATGGCAATTTTTTGTTTTAGTTGAGCACCAATACCGTCATCTCTACCTAAACACAATAAAATCCAAGGCTGATTCAATTTATTTTTAATCATAGAAAACGCATCGATTAAATCACTATGTCCTTTATAGGGTATGAGGTTTGCGACAATGATAAAAACAAGTGCCTGTTCTGAAATGAGCACTTTTTCTCTGGCTTCGTTAGTATCTGAACATAATTTATACTTTTGCGTATCTACGCCATTATAAATAAGTCTCAGTTTTCCTGGCTCAATCCCTTCCCTGTTGAGATCGCTCATTACTGCTTGAGAGTTTGCACAAACGAGCGTCATCTTTGAATGAAGCCAGTGTTCCAATTTAGCCAATAATCTATTTGAATTTTGATAATTATTTAAACTGCGACGACTCATGATTTTGATCGGTACTCGAGACAATAAGGATGCCAAACCGCCTAAGAGATAAGCATCTGGTAAGAAAAAATGAACTACATCCGGCTGCCTAAGCCATAACGTACGAACTAACGACAGAAAGGTGATTATTAAACGAACCACTAATCGAAGTTGAGCCGGTCGCAATATAAAACGCAGCCATGAAGGTAAACTAATGCCATGAACAGGTATATTCTGTTGATTGAGCACTTGTGTTAATGGCCCCCCTCGTTTGAGTACATATATTTCAGGTTGCCAACCAAGTAACTTCAAACTGATCACTACATTCACTAGATGTTGCTCTGCGCCACCAACATCAAGTGAACCGATAATATAGAATAGTTTAGGTTTATTCTGAAACATTAGTTATGTGCCCTCACTAGAGCGCCGATCGGTTAAAAATAACACAGATCGACATTAAGTAAATTTTA
>JBMLTO010000009.1:0-16288 GCA_049239925.1 Legionella sp.
ACTTAGGTAGAATCTTTGAAATATGCATAGCTCGATCTTCACTTTGTTTTTTTTGCGAAAACCAATTTGATCTCATCTTGCTATGCATGTCACTCTTTTTTAACAAAAGCAACCTTTTGTTTTTTTAAACATTAATTTTTAAAAAAACTGAAGATACTTCAGGGCCTCGGCCCAACCTAAAACAGATTGATTAAATTTTAATACCCCCCCCCTGTAGAATAGACATATATTACTTTACAGATAGCTGAACACTGGTTAAATTATATGATTTTAATGCAGGGCTTCCCCCGATGAAGGTCAATCTCATTTAAGAAAGAAGCCCATTTAGATTAGGTAATAATGATGCAGGGTTATAAAAAATATATATGCGTGATATGTGGTTTTATTTACGATGAAGCACAAGGCTGGCCTGATGACGGGATACCAGCAGGCACACTCTGGGCTGACGTACCAGAAAACTGGTTCTGCCCTGATTGCGGCGCAGCAAAAGAGGATTTTGAAATGGTCGAACTCGATTAAAACGGTTTAACAACCACTAAAATTACTATAACGACTAGTAATACTGTCGGCACTTCATTGAATAAGCGAAAAAAATTTTCGCTTTTCAATGAAATGTCTTTTGCAAATGATTTAACAAAATGTCCGCAATAAAAATGAAACATCCAAACCAATAAAACAAGTCCTAATTTCCCATGCAACCACCCTGCTTTTAAATAGTAATTAGGATTAAAACTCAATAACCAAGTACCAAAAAAAGCAGTCATGATCCCCGCGGGCCAAGTGATACCATAATACAAGCGTCTTTCCATGATTTTAAAACGTGAACAACTCAATTCATCCGTTGCCTGGACATGATAAACAAACAATCGAGGCAAGTAAAAAAGACCAGCAAACCATGCAACCATTGCAATGATATGCCATGCTTTGATCATTAACATGGTTTATTCCTCCTGATATTTCATGATTTTTTACGACTTAAGCGCAAAAGATTTAAACTCTCAACAGTGAGTGAAAAACCCATAGCAAAATAAATATACCCTCTTGGCACATGGAAGGAAAAGCTATCCGCAACCAATACAGTACCAATCAAAATCAAGAAACTTAAAGCCAACATTTTTATCGTAGGGTATTTTTCGATAAAGATACTAACCGACTCACTTGCAGCAATCATAACAACAATCGCTATGGTAATTGCGAGTGCCATGATCCAAAAATGTGATGTTAAACCAATAGCCGTAAGCACACTATCCACAGAAAAAATAACATCCATTAATCCTATTTGTAAAATAACACCTACAAACGTGACCACGTTTTGTTTTGCATTCATTGCTCCTAATGATGGCTCTGCCACCTCTGCATGGATCTCTTGGGTAGCTTTTGCCATTAAAAAGGCCCCTCCCATGAACAAGAAACAATCACGTATCGAGAAAGAGAGCTGAGCAATAGAAAATAGTGGTTTATTGAGTTTAGCTAACCAAACAGCTGAGGCAAGGAGCATTAATCGGGTTATCCAAGCAAAAGTCAATCCCCAAATTCTAGCTTTTCTTTTCTGTCTATCAGGTAATCGCTCCACAAGAATAGACAAAAAAACTAAATTATCTACCCCTAAAATAATTTCTAAAAGAATTAATGCACATAAGCTTGATAAAATGTTAATAATTTCCATTTTTTCTCAATTTGTTAATCGCATACTCTAAACTTATTAATATTAGCATTAACTATGCGGCTAAAAAACAGAATGGCTTTGCTATATTAATCACCATTCACTTTCGTCACTATCTTGACTATAATAAACTGCTTAACGAATTACAATCTAGGTGAAAAGAATCATCAAATTAATCAAAAAACTCTTGCGAATTTCAAGGACTGAGCAGCAGCCATCAGAGATGAGCCATTGTGTTCCTCGTAAGAAACATAACCTATCTAAAACAGATATTAGCCCTAATGCTCTTAAGGTTCTTAATCGCTTAAATAGCGCCGGCTTCGAAGCTTATCTGGTAGGAGGAAGTGTTAGAGATTTGCTCCTGCACAAAGCACCTAAAGATTTTGATGTAGCAACCAATGCTACCCCTAACCAAATCAGAAACTTATTTCGCAATGCAAGAATCATCGGGCGACGTTTTAAACTAGTTCATATTCTGTATCATCGGGAAATTATTGAAGTCGCTACTTTTCGTGGTCACGAACCATCACAATCTGAACAACAAACGAATGAACGTGGGATGTTAATACGGGACAATTCTTATGGTACGTTAGCTGAAGATGCTTGGCGGCGTGATTTCACCATTAATTCACTTTATTATAATGTTCAGAATGGTTCAATAGTCGATTATACAGGTGGAGTTTCTGATGTTCATCAACGCCTCATTAGAATCATTGGCGATCCAAATATTCGTTACCAAGAAGATCCGGTTAGAATGTTACGTGCGATTCGGTTTAGTGCAAAATTAGATTTTACTATAGCCGATGAAGCAGCTCTGCCCATTAAAGATTTAGGACATTTAATAACGCATATCTCCGGTTCACGATTATTTGATGAAATGACTAAGCTTTATCAATGTGGTGAAGCTAAAACAGTTCAACAAATGCTAGTTGATTTTGGGTTATTTGGACACTTGTTTCCACAAACAACTGCACTATTTAACAGTCCCTTTCCTGTTAAAGCGCTGATTGACGTTGCGTTAGAGAATACTGATTCTCGAGTTAAAGACAACAAGACAGTAACCCCTGCTTTTCTATATGCAGTTCTACTATGGTTCCCTCATGTGGCTTGTGCGCAGGAGTTACGGAAATCGGGTATGGATCCCCTACCGGCTCTCGAAAAAGCAATGTCACAGGTTATTGCCAATCAAAATTGTATTGTAACTATTCCCAAACGTTTTACTCAAATTATTCGCGAAATATGGATCATGCAATATCGCTTTAATAAACGTAGTGGTAATCGTCCATTACAACTTTTACAACATCCACGATTCCGCGCCGCTTATGATTTTCTAGCCATAAGAGCCCTAGCAGGTGATGAATCCATCGCTCTAGCTCAATGGTGGACGACATTCCAAGATGTTAATGAAGATGAGCAACATAAAATGCTAGCAGCTATCCCTCCAGTACCCCGTAAATCTCGCAGACAAACAAAGTAGATCAGCGATGAATGTTTGTTACTTAGGGCTAGGCAGTAATCTTCGCGTCCCGCAAAGACAGCTTAGGAAAGCCGTCTTTGCGCTGAGAAAAACTCCCCATTCGAGAGTCACCAAAGTATCGACTATTTACTTCAGTGAGCCGTATGGCATGCGTGGGCAGCCAACCTACTGTAATATGGCTATTGAATTAGCCACGACCTTACCACCCATTTTTTTATTATCTTATTGTCAGCGCATTGAACACGAACAGCTACGCGTCCGTAAAAAACACTGGGGCTCAAGAACATTGGATATTGATATACTGTTATACGCCGATCGGCTAATTAACTTGCCAAACCTTATCGTACCCCATCCGCAAATGCTCAAACGTGATTTTGTACTTAAACCCTTGCTTGAAATAGCACCTAATATACGCCACCCAAATGGTAATCGATTAGATACGTATTTATCACAATGTGCTACTCATATTAAATCTAATGATAGCTAAAAAATTGGTACCTCCGTCTAACATGCTCTACACTTAAATAAAGTCGAGATTACTATCTAGAGATATTTATGTACACTAAAATACTATTTGCTACTGATCTAACAACTAATCATTTTTTATTAGCTAAACAAGCACTAGAGCTTGCTGACTATTTTACCGCTAAGCTTTATCTTCTACACGTCATTGAACCACCAGCAAGCTTACAATTAGCACAAGGTTTAGGTTTTGCAGAATTTGATCATCCGATCAAAGTAGATGCTATCAGTGTCATTCAAACGCTAGGAGATGCACTGAACATTCCTCCAGAACACCTTTTCGTAGAAGTTGGTCCAATAAAAATGCATGTTTTGACAAAAATAGCTGAACTAGGGTGTGATTTGGTGATTGTAGGTAGCCATATTCCTAACAAAATTCCAACATTTCTTGGCAGCACAGCTCATGCCATAGCAGATGAAGCCGGTTGTGACGTATTAACTCTCCATAACAAATCAACCGATTAAATCTTACCAAGAGTAAACGTTATATTAAAACTTACGCACAACAAACCAATCAAAACATAACCATGCTATAGAAAATAAAAACACAAAAATAAAAAAAAATAAACTTATAACACTTAAAATTAGCCATGATGATAAATCCCTCATGATCATTTTGATATTTTCAGCTATGATTGCTTTTTTCGATTACAGGAGTCGCTTTCATGAAAGTTGGTCAAGACAGTCTTTCTACTCAAAGCAAATTATACGTCGATGGTAAAACCTATTATTACTTTAGTTTGCTCACAGCAGAAAACAAGCATTTTAAGGGGATACATAAACTCCCTTACTCGCTTAAGGTATTAATGGAAAATTTATTACGTTTTGAAGATGGCAATACAGTAAAAACATCTGATATTAAAGCTATCGCTGATTGGTTAGATACTCGTAGCTCGCCACATGAAATTCAATATCGTCCAGCCAGGGTGTTAATGCAAGACTTTACGGGGGTTCCTGCCATCGTAGACTTGGCGGCTATGCGTGCCGCTATCAAGGACATGGGGGGAGATCCAGAAAAAATATCACCACTGTCTCCAGTCGACTTAGTCATTGATCATTCTATCATGGTTGACAAATTTGCTAATATCGATGCCATGACCTTTAATACGACCGTCGAAATGGAACGTAACCTAGAACGTTACCAGTTCTTACGATGGGGACAAACTGCCTTTGCTAACTTTCAAGTCGTTCCTCCTGGAACAGGTATTTGTCATCAAGTCAATCTCGAATATCTGGGTAAAACCGTTTGGAGCAGTGAACTAGATGGCAAATTATATGCCTATCCTGATACAGTGGTCGGTACTGACTCGCATACAACGATGATCAATGGTCTTGGAATACTCGGTTGGGGTGTGGGCGGCATAGAAGCTGAAGCAGCAATGCTCGGTCAACCAGTATCCATGTTAATTCCTGAGGTCATCGGTGTTAAGCTAATCGGTCAAGTAAACGAAGGCATCACCGCAACTGATTTGGTACTAACTGTGACCCAAATGCTTCGTCGTCATGGGGTTGTTGGCAAATTTGTTGAATTTTATGGACCAGGATTACAACAGCTGCCCCTCGCAGATCGTGCAACTATCTCCAATATGGCTCCAGAATATGGTGCAACTTGTGGTTTCTTCCCGGTTGATCAAGAAACATTACGTTATTTAAAACTTAGTGGACGTGACGAACATACGATTAACCTTGTTGAAACATATTGTCGTGCACAGGGATTATGGTACGACGAACAGGCACCAGAACCAGTATTTACTGATACCTTAGTACTCGATTTAGGCACAGTAGAACCTTCACTTGCAGGACCTAAACGACCACAAGATAAAGTAAACTTGCAAACGTTACCACTGGAGTTTGGTCAGTTCCTGAAAGAAGCAGGCAAAGAAGCTAGTGTTAGCCAAAGCTTCCCCGTTACTAATCATCCTTACTCCTTGCACCATGGGGATGTTGTTATTGCTGCAATAACTAGCTGTACCAATACATCAAATCCTAGCGTATTAATGGCTGCAGGACTCGTTGCTAAAAAAGCATTGCAGCGTGGTTTACAAAGAAAACCATGGGTAAAATCATCCTTAGCTCCCGGCTCAAAAGTAGTAACTGATTATTTAGAGCATGCAGGCTTACAGCGCTACCTTGACGAACTAGGTTTTAATCTTGTTGGTTATGGCTGCACCACCTGCATTGGTAACTCAGGTCCATTACCAAATGCTATTGCTGAGAGCATTATTGAAAATGATCTTGTTGTTTGCTCAGTACTCTCAGGTAACCGAAATTTTGAAGGACGTGTTCATCCACTTGTGCGCGCTAACTGGTTAGCATCACCGCCACTGGTCGTAGTATATGCACTAACAGGTACAACAGCTATTGATCTAAACCAAGAACCCATAGGACAAGATCAGAACGGCGTCAATGTCTATTTAAAAGATATCTGGCCAACTCACCATGAAATTGCTACTGAAGTAAATAAAGTCAACGACAGTATGTTTCGCAAACAATATGCAAATGTATTTAAAGGTGATGAACAGTGGCAGGCAATTCACGCCAGTAAAGGAACAACTTACCATTGGGATAATCGATCTACTTATATTCAACATCCACCTTTCTTCCAAAATTTACAATCCAAACCAGCCCCGATTAAAGGCATTAGTCAAGCGTATATTTTAGGGATATTTGGAGACTCTATCACAACAGATCATATTTCTCCTGCTGGCTCAATCAAAGCAAACTCTCCAGCAGGTCTATATTTAATATCTCAAGGTGTTGACGAAGCAGACTTTAATTCATATGGCTCAAGACGAGGTAATCATGAAGTTATGATGCGAGGAACGTTTGCTAATATTCGTATTCGCAATGAAATGACCCCAGGTATTGAGGGCGGAATAACACGCTATATACCGAACAATGAAGTCATGCCCATTTATGATGCTGCCATGCGTTATCAACAAGATCAACACGATTTAGTGATTATAGCTGGACAAGAGTACGGTACGGGCTCCTCACGAGATTGGGCTGCCAAAGGCACTCATCTGTTAGGAGTTAAGGCAGTCATTACCGAAAGTTTTGAGCGTATACATCGTTCTAATTTAATTGGTATGGGGGTATTACCTTTGCAATTCTTGCCTGGTGTTAATCGCAAGACGCTGAAATTGAACGGTAACGAGAAGATTAGCATTGCAGTGGATGAATCATTAGTACCCGGCACAAAACTTGAGATGACCATTCATCGAGATGATGGCAGTGAGCAATACCTAGAGGTGCTCTGTCGAATCGATACCAGTAATGAGCTTGAATATTATCGTAACGGAGGAATTTTACAGTATGTATTACGCAACTTACTTTAGGTTCAGCATATAAAAAATAGCTTGTTTTCATCGCAAAATGATCTTATAAAAGCAATATTATAATTATTTATTTTGCGATGTCCGCATTAAAAAACCTAGGTTATTACTTTTAATTTTGCTGTTTAAGGATATCGTGTGACTCAGTCTAAACGAGTATTAAGTGTTTTCTCTCTAGTAATGATTAACGTTATTGCAGTCGATAGTCTGCGTACCTTACCATTAACTGCTAAATTAGGATTATCTTTAGTATCCTATTATCTCCTCGCTGCAGTTGCTTTTTTTATTCCGGTAGCATTAGTTGCTGCTGAATTAGCCACGACCTTTCCAGAAACTGGCGGCATTTATATTTGGGTTCGAGAAGCCTTCGGTCGACAAGCAGCATTTGTCACCATTTGGTTACAGTGGATATATAATGTGGTTTGGTATCCGACTATTCTAGCATTCATTGCAGCAACGATTGCTTATTTATTTTCACCTCAATTAGCAAATCATAAGGTATACTTACTAACAAGTGTCATTTCTCTGTTTTGGATTGCAACACTACTCAATTGTTTTGGCATGCGCGTTTCAAATATTGTCAGTATTGCTGGCGCTTCTATAGGAACTTTATTGCCGATGATTGGCATTATTGGCCTCGGCATATTTTGGCTGTTTGAAGGTAAACCACTTCAAATAAGCTATCCTCCTTGTTGGTTTCCAGACGTTAGTCATTTAGGTAATCTTTCACTATTTTCTGCTGTACTATTTGGTTTATTAGGGATGGAAATGTCGGCCGTTCATGCCGATGACGTAAAAAACCCCCAGCATGATTATCCTCGAGCACTCTTGTATTCAACCATTTTAATTTTTTCTACATTGGTTTTAGGTTCACTAGCAATTATCATTGTTGTTCCTCAACATCAACTAAGCGTAGTTTCTGGTTTAATTGATGCTTATGCTATTTTTTTTAACGCCTATCATATGCCCTGGATGACACCTTTGACTGCCATATTTATTATTCTCGGTGGGTTAAGTGGCGTTTCAGCATGGATAATTGGCCCTACGAAAGGATTATTAGTTTGTGCACGAGACAACTGTCTACCTGCCTCATTTGCCAAGCTCAATCAATACGGTGCACCAGTAAAGATTTTACTCATTCAAGGAGTAATTTTTACTGCACTGAGCAGTTTATTTATATTTCTTGATAGCATTAATGCGGCCTATTGGCTTCTAAGTGACCTTTGTGCACAAATGGCGTTATTGGTTTACATTTTTATGTTTTCAGCAGCCATTCGTTTACGTTATAGTCATCCTGAGCTCTCTAGAGCCTATAAAATTCCAGGAGGCAATACAGGAATGTGGATCGTTGCTGGACTCGGCATCTTATGTTGTTTTAGTGCTATTTTGATAGGATTCATTCCTCCAACACAAATACCAGTTGGTAGTACATTTTTCTTTCAGTCTTTTTTGCTTCTTGGTTTGGTTATCTTTGTTTTAATACCTTGGTTGGTCGCTAAACATCGATTAAGACTATAGTTATCCCAATCTCGACATCAGCAATATTTCACGATGCCCCCAAAAAATATTGGGCTCAGGTCTTTTTTTTGATTTTCGCGTGCAAATATATGCCTTAATAGAACAAAAAGTTAATTAACCAAATAAAAAATCAAAGAGAAAGAGCAGACCCAGTATTTACACATCGTATGGGTGCTGAAAAAAGAAGGGAGCCCTAATCTCAGGTGAATGGGACAAGCTTTCCTACTGGGCTCAACGAAAGAAAAAATAGTCTTGATGTTTTTTATTTAGGATCTAGCCCTTCGAGACGCGTGCGTAGCACGCGCCTCAGGGCGAACGGTCCTGGGAAAAATGGCTGAAGTCGAAGTGATATGCAGATATTGAATATTTTTGTCGGCTTATTAGGAGCGAATGTGGTCGCTATTGGTCTAGTGCTATTGAACACGGCTACTCTTAACCCGTTTGGAATGGCCCTAACAGTAGTCGGAGCTGCAGGGTTTAGCTGGGGTTGTTATGGTTTCCTTACCAACAAACGACCAATACCTAAATCATTTGATGTAAGCGAGCATTACCAACCTCATAATTATGCAACATGTACCGGAGGTCTGTGACCCCGTGAAGAATAACCTCTCAGAGTAAGGTCTTGAGAGCTCCTGCATCTCAAGGCTGCTGGAAAATAGCGCCAAGGGCAACCAACTTGCATACCATGTAATAATGTAGCCTCTACTATCTTGCAACGATCAATAGGGCTGCGATCCTCGTTATGAGTAACGCATAGTAACTCGATCGCCTCCTAATAGCTCAATCAAAGCATGGATGACTTCATCCGTTGGATTAACTCGCCAAGACGTACCGAGATTAATAATGGCTCGAGCACTAGCATTGATGTATTCAATTTGTACCACGCACTCGCCTTTATTAGCCTCTAAAATTGTTTTTAGTGAAGACAATGCATGCGCATCTTGTGTCGTTAATGAAATCAAGAGACTTTTCCCAAAATAAGTTCGGGCTCGCTCAATCGTATAAATACTATTTGCCGTCAGTTTGATACCACCCGTATAATCATCCTTACCTAAATCTCCATCTAAAACCAAAATCATACCGGTTTTTATCGACGATTCATCACCTAATAATTCAGAATATACAATAACATCGATTTTTGAGGTTGAATCATCCATGGATAAAATAGTAATTTTTTTCCCACGCTTAGTCACTACCCTTCGAATACTGGTTACTAAACCACAAATCAGGGCCTTTTTAGTTGTTAATGTCTGAAGCCTATTAATCGATGTAATATATCCATCAAACTCACGACCATAGGACTGCGCAGGATGACCTGAAAGATAAAAACCCAATGTTTCTTTTTCTGCATCTAATCTTTGCTTTTCAGACCATGGAGGACACTCTATATAGTAGCTGTTATTATCCTCACCTAAGGTAGAAAAAATATCAGTTTGACCACTACTTTGATTTTGGTGATAGCGTACGCCAAGTTGCATTGCTTGATCCAAAGAATGATAGAGTATTGAGCGTTCAACACCTAAATCATCCAATGAACCAGATTTAATGAGTGCCTCTAGTACCCGTTTATTAACTTTCCTTAAATCTACACGCTGACAAAGATCGAATTGACTGCAATAAGGCCCCTGCTGATTACGCTGCTCGATAATACACTGAATAGCAGCTTCTCCTACTCCTTTAATTGCACCTAAACCGTATATAATTGAATTATCATCGGATACAGTAAAGTGATAAACAGACTTATTGATTGCTGGTGGTACTATATGAAGGTTCATTTCGCTACATTCATTAATAAAAACAACCATCTTATCTGTATTATCCATATCAGATGACATTACCGCCGCCATAAAAGCCGCTGGATAATGAGCCTTTAACCATGCTGTCTGATAAGCAATTAAAGCATAGGCAGCTGAATGTGATTTATTAAAACCGTAACCAGCAAATTTTTCCATCAAATCAAATATCATTGTGGCTAAAGCTGCATCAACACCACGTTTTGTTGCGCCTTCCGTAAAAATAGCTCGTTGTTTTGCCATTTCTTCTGGCTTTTTCTTTCCCATCGCCCGTCGTAATAAATCCGCACCGCCTAAGGTATAATTAGCTAGTACTTGAGCAATCTGCATGACTTGTTCTTGATATAAAATCACACCATAAGTTGGTTTCAAAATTGGCTCTAGATCAGGATGAGGATACTCAACAGTTGCACGCCCATGCTTTCGATCAATAAAATCATCAACCATGCCTGATTGCAAAGGACCTGGTCGAAATAAAGCAACCAATGCAATAATTTCCTCAAAACAATCAGGCTGTAAACGATGAATTAATTCTTTCATTCCCCTTGATTCAAGTTGAAATACAGCAGTAGTTTGACAAGCTTTCAGTAAATTAAATGAAGCAAGATCATCCATCGGGATTTCGTTGATATCGATTGGTGGCAACTCTGAAACGTGACGCTGATGATTAATCGTAATTAAAGCCCAATTAATAATAGTTAATGTTCGTAACCCCAGGAAGTCGAACTTAACTAAACCAGCTGCTTCAACATCATCTTTATCGAATTGACTAACTAATTGATTCGAGTCTTGTTCACAATAAATTGCAGTAAAATCAGTCAGCTCAGATGGTGCAATAACTACCCCACCCGCATGCTTCCCAGCATTTCGCGTAATTCCTTCAAGTTTAAGTGCTAAATCAATTAACTCTCGGACGTCGTCTTCATCTTGGTAGCGCCTACGAAGCTCATCTTCTTGTTCTAGTGCCTTGTTTAGCGTTATTCCTAATTCAAATGGAATCAACTTAGCAAGCTTATCTACAAATCCATAGGGATGTCCCAAAACCCGCCCAACATCGCGCACAACAGCCTTTGCTGCCATGGTTCCAAATGTTATGATTTGCGATACGCTTTTACGACCATACTTTTCTGCAACGTAATCAATTACCCTATCACGACCCTCCATACAAAAATCTATATCGAAGTCAGGCATCGAAACACGTTCTGGATTGAGAAAACGTTCAAATAGTAGATCGAATTGCAAAGGGTCTAGATCAGTAATGCCCAGAGCATAAGCAACCAAGGAACCCGCACCAGAGCCTCGGCCTGGCCCAACCGGTACACCATTTTCTTTTGCCCACTGAATGAAATCAGCCACAATAAGAAAATAACCAGCAAATCCCATCGGATTAATTACATCTAATTCAACCATTAAACGCTGATCATAGTTTATTCGATTAGTTTGCAATAGTTCTGGATGATTACGATAGATCTGCAGTAAACGTTTTTCCAAGCCTTGATGTGCAATTTTAGATAAATACTCTTCAACACTGATCGACGGCGGCACCGGAAAATTGGGTAAGTAGTTTTTACCTAGCTCCAAATACACTGAACATCTTTTGCTTATTTCAACTGTATTTTCAATAGCCTGTGGCAAATCACCGAATAATGAAATCATTTCTTCAGCTGAACGTAAATACTGCTCAGCACTATAACGATTAATACGTCTAGGATCGGCTAATGTATATCCATCATGAATACAGGTTCGTGCTTCATGAGCGTCAAAATCGTCTTGCTGTAAAAAACAAACATCATTGGTTGCCACCAATGGTAAATTTAACGCCTCTGCTAGGCCAATCGCATGGTGATTATAAAATGCTTCGTCTGTTCGTCCAGTACGCTGAATTTCGATATAAAACTTTGAAGGAAAAAGGCTAGACCACTGCTTTGCTAAGTCATGAGCCAAAGAATGATCACCAGCAATTAACGCACGACCAATATTTCCAGTACGGCCACCTGATAATGCAATCAACCCATCAGCATAATCCTTTATCCAATCATAATGTACACGCGGTTGACCTAAATATTGCCCATCCATATAAGCTTTGGAAACTAATCGAGTTAAATTCCGATAACCAATGTTATTCTGACATAATAATACCAACGTCGATGATTCTTCTGGCTTTTCAGGGTTAATACATACTAGATCACAACCAAATATAGGTTTAATACCGGCGGCAACCGCTGCTTGGAATAATTTTACAGCAGCAAAAAGGTTACAATGATCAGTAATAGCTACCGCACACATTTGTTTCGATGGGAGTAAAGTCATCAATGGTTCAATTCGAATTAATCCATCGACTAATGAAAACTCTGAGTGTAAACGAAGATGAACAAAGCGTTGCTGCATAAAAAACCTATTATAAATTAAATGATGGGTAACACCCATGAAATTAAAACGGTTAGTCACTGTTTACTAACCATGTCGTCATACAAAATGATGTACTAAGAGCTGTATCAATCGTACATGTTCATTCATGAAAGTAATTGTAAAAATTCGCTTTCAGATAAGGTAGTTACTCCATACGCTATCGCTTTGGTATACTTTGAACCGGGCTTATCGCCATAAACCACGAAATTTGTTTTTGCTGAAACACTATTTACTACATTTGCCCCCACTGCAATAAGCTTAGCTTTAGTTTCTTCGCGAGTTAACGTTGAAAGGGTTCCTGTCAACACAACTGTTTTGGCATACAACGGATGGTGCTGATCAAGCGTTGTTGGCTTCTTTTGAGGCCAATGAACACCACATGCTAATAGCTTTGCAATGACATCTAAATTATGTTTTTGGTGAAAAAAACAGACAATATGAGCGGCAACCACGGGCCCTATATCCTTAATTTGTATCAACTCCTCTAGCGAAGCCGCTGCAAGCGTATCAATCCCTTCAAATGAATCGGCTAAAACATGAGCAGTTGTCTCTCCAACTTCACGAATCCCTAAAGAATACAAAAATCGACCAAACGTCGTTTTCTTACTATTATCGATTGCTGCTAATAAATTATTGGCAGATTTATTACCCATGCGCGGTAGAATGATTAATTGCTCATGCGTTAAAGTGTAAATATCTGCAATATCATGAACTAAATTAGCCTCAAATAATAGCTCAATGATGGATTCACCTAAACCATCAATAGCCATTGCTTTACGAGAAGCAAAGTGCCAAATGGCACCGATCAATTGCGCTCGACAAAATAATCCCCCGGTACATCGAGCAATCGCATTACCCTGTTCTCGAATAACATCAGCCCCGCAGACAGGGCATACCGCAGGCAATTCAATAGCGACCGTTATCTCCGGGCGTTTTTCATGGACGACCGCCACAACTTCAGGAATTACATCACCAGCACGTCTAATAGTAACCACATCACCAATACGAAGACCTTTGCGTTCGATTTCGTCAATATTATGCAACGTAACATTACTAACCGTCACCCCGCTAATATTGATCGGTTGCAAACGAGCCACCGGTGTAATTGCACCTGTTCTTCCAACTTGAAAATCAACTGCAGTTAACTGAGTCATTGCTTCTACCGCAGGAAATTTATGAGCACAAGCATAGCGTGGCGCACGAGCAACACTACCTAATTGCAGTTGTGATTGAATATCATCAACTTTATAGACAACACCATCAATTTCAAAAGGCAATTCATCTCGACAATTCTGAATTGACACATAATAATCCATGCAACCATGGAAACCCTTGGCTGTTTTAGTAAGTTCAGATACAGGAAATCCAAAACTACGCAATAAATCAAGCTGTTGCATATGGCTAGTCGGTAAAGCATAACCATCACATGCTCCAATTCCATAGCAATAGATAGCTAACGGTCTACTAGCAGTAATAGCTGGATTGAGTTGTCGTAAGCTACCAGCAGCTGCATTTCTTGGGTTAGCAAATACTTTGTCGCCCTTACGACGTGCTTGCTCATTATAAGCTGCAAATGCTGCTTTAGGGATATAAACCTCGCCTCTAATTTCAATAAAATGCGGCGGTTGATCGTTTGATAATTGCCAAGGAACTGAAGGAATCGTTTTAATATTAGCCGTAATATTCTCACCGAAAGTTCCATCACCTCGAGTTGCAGCATAGGCTAAGATGCCATTTTCATAACATAAATTAACAGCGAGACCATCTAATTTAGGCTCACAAGTCAAGTAAAGATCATGATCAGATAAATCCAATTTATCTGCAATTCGTTTGAGGAATGATTGTAACTCTTCAGGAGAAAAAACATTACTTAACGATAACATCGGCTGACGATGAGCAACTGCTTGCAATACACCACTAGGAGAAACCCCAACCCGTTGCGTAGGAGAATCTTGAGCGATTAAATGTGGATATTCCTTTTCTAAGGCCTCTAGCATGCGAAAAGACTGATCATAATCAGCATCAGGAACTAACGGTTGGTCGAGAACATAATAATAGTAATCATATTGCTTTATTTTCTCTCTTAAAGTCTGTATTTTCGCAATAATATCTTCAATCATAGTGAGTAGCCAAATTAGTGAAATAATTAAAAATCAATGCAATGATTGATGCTATAAACTTTATATCCATTTAGCGCTATACTGCGTGTAATTTTTTATAATTAACGTGATATTGTGCTTATTTTATGGATTTTACTAGTAATCGCTAGCAGTTGTCTTGTGTTGCAACTACCAATTATTATTCTCATTGCACGCCGTTCAGAAAAAATGCAACGGAACTTAAATGAGAGTTTTCACCAACTTCATTTGGCCTTACAACAATCGAGTCAAACAACCCAACAAGCCATCCAAGAAAAAATTACTAACGGCCAATTATTAAGCCAACAGTTGGTGACCAACACACTGCAAGGCCAAATGATTGATATACGCGAGCAAATCAATCATAGTTTCAAACAACATACCGATTCATTATCTAATCATTTGAAACTATTAACTCAAGATATACGCGACCATCTTCATCATTTAACCTTGCAAGTGAATCACCGACTAACAGAAGGCTTTGAGAAAACATCATCAACTTTTACTGATATCGTCCAACGACTGACTATTATAGATGAAGCACAGAAAAAAATTACTGAGTTATCTAGCCATGTTGTTAGCTTGCAAGATGTATTAGTTGACAAGCGCGCACGTGGAGCATTTGGTGAAATACAATTAGCAACTTTGTTAGCAAATATGATTCCCAACAATCATTATAAATTACAACATACACTTAGCAATCAAAAGCGTGCTGACTGTATTTTGTTTTTACCAGAACCAACAGGCAATGTTGTCATTGATGCCAAATTTCCACTAGAAACCTACCAAAAATTAATCCAGAGCGAAACAACTCTGTTAGAAAAAAAAGCATTACAACAACAATTCCGCCAAGACTTGCAAAAACATATTAAGGATATTGCTGAAAAATATATTATTCCTAACGAAACAACTGATGGTGCGATGATGTTCATCCCTGCTGAAGCAATTTTTGCAGAAATTCATGCCAATTATCCAGAAATAATTTCGCTGTCACAACGCCTGAAAGTTTGGCTTGTCTCACCTAGTACGTTAATGGCAGTGCTGACTACTGCTAGAGCTGTATTAAAAGATGATGCTACTCGCAAGCAAATTCATATCATTCAAAAACACTTGCATGCATTGGCCGATGATTTTCAACGTTTTGAAAAACGGATGGATAAATTATCGAAACATATTGATCTAGCTCATCAAGATATTAGTGACGTCAATACATCAGCAAAAAAAATTGCACAGCGTTTTCATAAAATTGAATCCGTAGAATTAGAGCTCAATGACTTTGCAGTCGCTGCAATAGAAGAATAAAACAATATCGCAGGGGTGTCGCATTAAAATTTAATCAATCTGTTGTAGGTTGGGCCTTGTCCTGAAGTATCTTCAGTTTTTTAAAAATTAATGTTTAAAAAACAAAAGGTTGCTTTTGTTAAAAAAGAGTG
>JBMLTO010000010.1:0-7394 GCA_049239925.1 Legionella sp.
GGTTCTAACGAGGGGGCTGCGAACAACTCACGAAGAACGCAGCTCTACTCTATAGAATCTAAGAAATTGGTTATAATTTAATAAAATTACCATATAAATCATAGTCATCACTATCAACAATGGTGACTTTCACTTGATCGCCAACCTGTATGCCTGATTGATAGGGTAGAATTACTACGCCATCGATTTCAGGTGCATCACTATAACTGCGGGCAATCATTTGTTCGTGATTCACTTCATCAACCAAGACCAATTGTTGGGAACCTATTTTTTGACGTAATTTTTGTCTGCTAATGTTTGCTTGTAGCTGCATAAATCGATGGTAACGCTCTTCTTTGATTTCTGTGGCAACTGGGTTTGCTAATTCATTCGCTTTTGCTCCTTGTACCGGCGAATACTGAAAACAACCAACTCTATCAAGCTTTGCTTGCTCTAAGAAATCGAGTAACTCTTGGAATTCCTGCTCAGTTTCTCCCGGAAATCCAACGATGAAGGTCGATCGAATCGTAATATCTGGACAAATACTTCTCCAATTTTCTATTCTAGCCAAAGTATTTTCGCTGCTCGCTGGGCGCTTCATTGCTTTAAGAATTCGTGCGCTAGCGTGCTGTAAAGGTATATCAAGGTAGGGGAGTATTCGTTTTTGGCTCATCAATGGAATAATTTCATCGACATGGGGGTATGGATAGACATAATGCAGCCTAACCCATAGATCTAATTGACCTAATTCAGCGCATAAATCATAAAAGCGCGTGCTAATTGTTCGACCTAGCCATTGCTCATGAGCAAAACGAGTATCAACTCCATAAGCACTGGTATCCTGTGATATAACTAATAATTCTTTGACCCCCGCTTCTTTTAGTCGTTGTGCTTCGCTCAATACTTGCTTGATTGGGTAACTTTGTAATTTTCCACGCATTGATGGAATAATACAAAAAGTACATTTCTGATTACATCCTTCTGATATTTTTAGATAAGCATAATGCCTTGGTGTTAGCTTAATTCCTTGTGGCGGAACTAGTTGTGTAAATGGATCCGTCGGTGGAGGAAGGTGACGATGTACGGCCCTAAGTACTTCTTCATAGGCATGGGCGCCACTGATATGCAAGACGTCTGGGCATGCCTCACGGATGATGTCAGCTTTAGCTCCTAGACAGCCAGTAACAATGACTCGACCATTTTCAGCCATAGCTTCTTTAATTGTGTCCAAGGATTCTTTGATTGCTGAATCAATAAAACCGCAAGTATTTATGATCACAACTCCTGCATCGTTGTATGTAGCAACGAGTTCATAACCTTGAGCACGAAGCTGGGTAATAATCCGTTCTGAGTCGACTAGTGCCTTAGGGCATCCCAAGCTTACAAAACCTACTTTATGATTCATACGATTGCCTGTAAAAAAATGAACTATTATACGAGTGTTTTCATCGATTGATCTACCTAACCCTTTTATAGCTAGGCTAGGCTTGCAACGCTAGTTTTAAATGTTCGATTAAAGTTATCGATGAGATTTCTCCCACCAAATCAAGGTGTTTTAATGGTTGCCCCTCTTTATTTATAAAGATAAACGTGGGGGGAGCTATTACATTAAAATAATTTAATAAAGCAGTCGATTCTTGGTTATTAGCTGTCAAATCAACTTTTAAAACGGTAAAATCCAATAAAGCTTGTTGTACCTGAGGATCAGTGAATATCGTTGACTCTATTAATTTGCAAGAAGCACACCAGTCAGCATAAAAATCAACCAACATGGGTTTTTCATGGGATTTTTTGATGGCTTTTGTTAATTCATCCATGGTTTTAACAACAACAGGGGGTATATTGGTTGAATTTAAAGGAGAGTGATCTGATTTTAATGGCAGCCAAGGATTCTGATGTCCCATACTCGAGCCGATAAGAATCAACAAACCATAGGTGAATAATAGGATTCCAAGGCCCTGACGTAATTTTTCGCTCGTTGTATTCGCCTGTTGTAGACCACCTATGTAGATGCCGCATAGAATAAATAAACTTGCCCAACAAAACATAATGAGAGTTGGTTGCAGAATTTTTTCCATCAGATAGATGGCGATAGCAAGCATGAGTACTCCGAAAAAACTTTTAATATAAACCATCCATGATCCTGATTTTGGTAGTAGTTTGCCAGCTGAAGTGCCAATCAATAGCAAAGGTGTACCCATGCCTAGTCCTAAAAAAAATAAGGCAATTAATCCTACAACAATATTGCCATTGTGACCGATATAGCTAAGTACCCCGAGGAGTGGTGCTGTAACACAGGGTGATACAATGAGGATTGATAAGCATCCCATCACTCCTGTGCTTAAGTAATCACCACCCGTGCGATTGCGAGTAAGATTGGCTAATCGCGTTTGCCAAGACATTGGTAGCTTTAGCTCGTAAACATCAAACAGTGATAATGCTAATAAAACAAAGACACTACTAAAAAGACTCACTATCCATGGCGATTGCATACTCATTTGTAGATTATTTCCCAGAAGAGCAATGAATCCGCCTATCAATGCATAAGTCAACGACATCCCCAGAACATAGGATAGCGATAGCAAGAATGCTTTATAGGTTGATAGTCGGTTGTTATAACCAACGATGATTCCCGAAAGTATAGGTACCATCGGTAGCACACAAGGCGTGAACGCAAGTAACAATCCTAAACCAAAAAAGCTTAGGATTATCCAGAGTAGATTGCTATTAAATATCACAGTGATTCTATCGTGATCGTTTCTTTTTGTAGGTACCGAAACAGTTTTATCTAGATCAAGGACCACTTGACTGACTGCGAGATGCTTATCGATGGTTAATTTGATTTGCTTGGTTTGTGGTGGGTAACAAAAGCCATCTTTCGAGCAGCCTTGGTAATGAATATCTAGTGTGGTTTCTCCGGGTTTTTGGCCTAGTACTGGAATAATTAGCTGCAATTGATCACGATAAACCGCATAATTTTTTTGCTGCAGATCATTTTTTATATCGGCTACGGGCAAAGAAAAAACACCTAATTGGGCAATGGGGTTGGTTGTCATTTGAATGCTGATGCGATCTTTGTATAAAAAAAATCCTTTCTTGATGTGCCAGTTTAAACGGATGCTATTGAAATCTCGCACATTAGTCGTCAATTGAAAGACCTCTTGTGCACGAGGTGGGGCTGCAACGGTTAAAAAAGATGCTACCATTAAAATTGCAAGAAGAATTTTTTTCCCCATACCCTAGATCTCGTTGATTAGTTGGTTTTTGATCATTCTAACAATCTGCATAAAAAAACAAAAATTTTTTTAACGTTACCCTTGAAAGATCAGAGATTGTCCCCATATGCCTGACATCAGTGATGATTAGCTAATAATCATCACTAGCAGCTCAGAGACAACTCTGAATTATTCAAGGTGTCGAATAAGCCAGACAATACCGTTTGCTTTAAGTTTCTAGTTATTGCAATAACTATTTAACATAAACAAAGGGTATTTTAGGCATTAATCACCAAAAAAGTAATAACCTATATCAGGAGATAATCAATATGAAAATTCGTCCATTACACGATCGTGTTGTTGTTCGCCGAATACCCGAGGAGTTAAAATCGGCTGGTGGTATCGTTATTCCAGATAGCGCTGCAGAAAAACCCATGCGTGGCGAAATTATCGCTGTAGGTGCAGGTAAAATTCTTGACAATGGTGAAGTGCGTGCATTAGCAGTAAAAGTTGGTGATACAGTACTGTTTGGCAAATATTCAGGTACTGAAGTTAAAGTCAACGGACAAGAAATGGTTGTGATGCGTGAAGATGACATTATGGGTGTTGTTGAAGGCTAATTCATTGAGGAGATTAATATAATGGCTAAAGAACTACGATTTGGCGATGATGCTCGCCAACAAATGCTTGCTGGTGTTAATGCATTAGCAAACGCAGTGCAAGTCACCATGGGTCCACGAGGACGAAATGTTGTGCTTGAAAAATCTTATGGTGCCCCTACGGTCACTAAAGACGGTGTATCTGTCGCAAAAGAAATTGAGTTTGAGGATCGATTCAAAAATATGGGCGCACAAATGGTTAAAGAAGTTGCATCCAAAACATCTGATACAGCCGGTGATGGTACAACAACAGCTACTGTTTTAGCGCGCTCAATTTTAGTTGAGGGTCATAAAGCTGTTGCAGCTGGCATGAATCCGATGGATTTAAAAAGAGGTATTGATAAAGCAGTTGCTGCAATTATTAAAGAATTGCAATCAATGTCCAAACCCTGTAAAGATAGTAAGTCAATCGCACAAGTTGGAACTATTTCTGCAAATGCTGATGAAGTGATAGGTTCTATTATCGCCGAAGCGATGGAAAAAGTAGGTAAAGAAGGTGTGATTACTGTTGAAGATGGTAATGGTTTAGAGAATGAGCTATCTGTCGTTGAAGGTATGCAGTTTGATCGTGGTTACATTTCTCCGTATTTTGTTAACAATCAACAAAATATGAGCACAGAGCTTGAACATCCATTCATTTTGTTAGTTGATAAGAAAATATCAAGCATTCGTGACATGTTGTCTGTTCTTGAAGGTGTTGCAAAATCAGGACGTCCACTATTGATTATTGCTGAAGATGTAGAAGGCGAAGCCTTAGCAACATTAGTTGTCAATAACATGCGTGGTATTGTAAAAGTTTGTGCTGTGAAAGCGCCAGGTTTTGGTGATCGCCGTAAAGCTATGTTACAAGACATCGCGATCTTAACAAGTGGTCAGGTTATTTCTGAAGAAGTCGGTAAGAGCCTTGAAGGTGCCTCACTCGATGATTTAGGTACAGCTAAGCGTGTTGTTGTGACCAAAGAAAATTGTATTATCATTGATGGTGAAGGTAATGCAAATGACATTAGCGCTCGTATTGCGCAAATTCGTGCACAAATGGAAGAAACATCTTCTGATTACGATCGTGAAAAACTCCAAGAGCGTGTTGCAAAGCTAGCTGGTGGTGTTGCGGTAATCAAAGTCGGTGCAGCCACCGAAGTTGAAATGAAAGAGAAGAAAGCCCGTGTAGAAGATGCGTTACATGCAACTCGTGCAGCTGTTGAAGAAGGCATTGTTGCTGGTGGTGGTGTTGCTTTAATTCGTGCTCAAAAAGCGTTAGCGAGTCTGAAAGGTGATAACAGTGACCAGAACATGGGTATTGATATTCTAAGACGTGCTATCGAGGCGCCATTGCGTCAAATCGTTGTAAATGCTGGTTATGAGTCATCCGTCATTGTTAACAAGATTGCTGATAACAGTGGGAATTTTGGATTCAATGCGGCTACTGGCGAATACGGTGATATGGTTGAATTAGGTATTTTAGATCCAACTAAAGTAACTCGTACAGCCCTACAAAATGCAGCATCAGTAGCAAGCTTAATGCTAACTACAGAATGCATGATTGCCGATTTACCAAAGAAAGATGAAGGTGCTGCTGGTGCTGGCGATATGGGCGGCATGGGTGGTATGGGTGGCATGGGCGGCATGGGTGGAATGATGTAAGCCCACTGTTTCCCTTTTAAAAACCCGCCAGTTGGCGGGTTTTTTTATTGCTCGATATTATTTACTCTAAAGTCTTATCAGCCTAAATGATGTTGTCATTGTAAGTATCCCCTAAAATAGAACCATTTAAAAATAGAGTTTCTCCGTCATAATAGGTTAACGAAGGAGAAGCGGCATGAAGAAATCAAAATTTACTGAAGCACAAATATTAAATATTATAAAATTAGTTGAGTCAGGCCGTCTGGTAAAAGATGTCTGTAGAGAGCAAGGGATTGGCGAATCGACCAATTTTAAATGGAAAGCCAAGTATGGTGGCCTTGAGTTATCAGAAGTTAAGCGATTAAAAGGACTTGAGGATGAGACTCAAAAATTAAAGCGTATGTACGCTGATTTAGCACTTGAAAATCTTAGCTCACCACAAAATTTGTCTCATTTCCCTTGGCACGCTCTGCAGTTGAACAACTTTGGCGTGAGTCATTGTGTTGTTTGGCTCCATCGACTCACGCCATTCTATCTTCTCTTTATGGATTCGAACCACTTTGAGGTGCGTTGCTGCTATTGCTACTCGATGAACGATTTGAAAATAACCCCATGTTAGCTTGGTTGATAACAACGACTGATTGCCTCTGTTGAGATCTTTCCAGTGTCTCTCTTAATCCTGGTTGGACAGCATACAATTGTGAAAGTATCTCGCGACCATCGCTGTTTCCATTCAATTGAGAATAAATCGATTGACCTCGATGAATACCAACTAACTGACGATCTAATGCTTCAGCAGGAATTGCTGATGCAAGCCCTTCATGTCGTCGCAATAAATCTTTCACTATCGAACGCCCATCTGTCGTTCGGGTCAGGCAATATAAAACTGACGTATCTTGACGAGCACCGATTGCTGTCCGCAGTACACGACACAATGAATCAGCACTGATGCTAGCTACTAATGCTAAATTTTGCTGCAATAAATCCTTCAGTATTCGACGTCCATCAGGACTCTCTGCAAGATAGTATAAAGCTGAAGTATTGGCATCAACATTTGCTCTGGCTGGTCGGACACGACACAAGGCTTCACCACTGACGCTCATGATAAGCGTTTGATCTCGTCGAAATAGATCCTGAAGAATTCTACGTCCGTTAGGTGTTCGTGTTAGCCAATATAAAGCAGACGTACTTTCACGAGACCCAGCTGCTGGAGATAACCCACGACACAAGCCTTCACCACTAAGGCTAGTTGCTAACGCTGGATTTTGATGCAATAAAGACTGCAGTATAGCTAACCCTTCCGGACATGCTGTAAGACCATATAGAGCCGAGCTGTTTGCATCTGGTCCGGCTGCACTCGATCGCGCACGACACAAGGCTTCACCAGTGATACTGATAGCTAGTGTTGGATTTCGCTGCAATAAATTCTGCAGCATAACTTGCCCCTGAGGAGATGCTGTCAGCCAATACAATGCAGACGTGTTGGCATCAACACCCGCTGCCGCTGTTCGCGCAAGAGTTAATGCTTCTGCACTAATATCCAACGCCAGCTGTGGATTGCGCTCCAATAACGTTTGAAGTATCGCACAACCCTCCGGTCTTCTGGCAAGCCAATACAAGGCAGACGTGTTGGCATCACTACCCGCTGACGCTGGTCGCACACGAGTTAATGCGTCTCCACTAATCCCCGACGCTAGCTGAGGATTGTGCTCCAATAACGTTTGAAGTATCGCATAACCCCCAGGTCTTCCCGCAAGAAAATACAAGGCAGACGCATTGGCAGCAGCACCCGCTGACGCTGGTAGCGCACGAGTTAATGCGTCTATACTAATCCCCAACGCTAGCTCCGGATTGCGCTCTAATAAGGCTTGAAGTACTACACAGCCCTCAGGACGTCCCGCAAGCCAATACAATACAGACG
>JBMLTO010000011.1:0-11886 GCA_049239925.1 Legionella sp.
GCGACACACCATAGTATTGGATATGCCCACTTAACTTTGCTGCCGCTGTTTTCATAATGTGCTGGGTCAGCACTTTCTCGACGGCTTTTCTATCCGCGAGTACAATGACTAAAGTCGAAAAATTATTTATAAATTTTAATATATTGAAAAAGTTCAACCGGTCTATTATTATATAAAATTAGTACAAATAGAGATAATAATGCCTGTCATTTTTTCTAAGTGCCACCAAATTAAGGCCTATTTGGAGTCAGAGCCTGCTGATATAAACATTATGCAGGAAGCTATGCTGGACTCCTATCAAAGGTATTGGCTTACAAGTAAATATGGCTTAAAGGAGAATTTTTCTTTTTTTCAATTGGCAAGTCTTTATGGCAAAACAGAACATTTGAAAATATTGCCTTGGTCGCTTCATGAAAAAATTACAGCGGTTCAAGATCAAAATTATCGTGCCATTGCTGTAGCAGCAGCTAATGGTCATTTGGATACTCTCAAGTATTTAGAAAGCTACTTAACTGATGAGGAGAAACAACTGGCTGTCAAGGCTTATGACTATAATGTCATTAGAGAAACTGCTGAAAATGGTCACCTAACTACCCTCAAACATTTAGAAAGCTATTTAACTGAGGAGGAACAGCGACTAGCTGTCAAGGCTAATCAATATAGGGCCATTTGCCATGTTGCCAAAAAAAATCATTTGGATATCCTCAAACATTTAGAAAGCCATTTAACTGACAACGAGAAACTGCGAGCTGCCAAGATAGCTATTTCCTATGCAGCCCCAGGAGGTCAGTTGGACATACTGAAGCATTTAGAAAATTATTTAACCGACGAGGAAAAAAGAGATTCGGTATGTATTATGAACTATAAGATCGTTTTTGATTCTGTCGTAAACGGTCATTTAGAGATCATCAAGCATTTAGAAAGCCATTTAACCGATGAGGACAAGCAGCTGGCTGTCAAGACGAATAACTATGAGAGCATTCGCTATGCTGTCTTAAACGGTCATTTAGAGATCATCAAGCATTTAGAAAGCCATTTAACCGATGAGGACAAGCAACGGGCTGTCAAGACGAATAACTATGAGGGCATTCACTATGCTGCCTTAAACGGCCATTTAGAGATCATCAAGCATTTAGAAAGCCATTTAACCGATGAGGACAAGCAGCTGGCTGTCAAGACGAATAACTATGTGATCATTCGCGATGCTGCCTTAAACGGTCATTTAGAGATCATCAAGCATTTAGAAAACCATTTAACCGATGAGGACAAGCAACTGGCTGTCAAAACGAATAACTATGAGGGCATTCGCTATGCTGCCTTAAACGGTCATTTAGAGATCATCAAGCATTTAGAAAGCCATTTAACCGATGAGGACAAGCAACTGGCTGTCAAGGCTCTTAACTATAGGGTTATTCGTGATACTGCCCAAAATGGCCATCTGGCCACCCTCAAGCATTTAGAACATCATTTAACTGACGAGGATAAGCGACTAGCTGTCAAGGCTAATGACTATGGAGACATTCGGTATGCTGCCTTAAACGGCCATTTAGAGATCATCAAGCATTTAGAAAGCCATTTAACCGATGAGGACAAGCAGCTGGCTGTCAAGACGAATAACTATGTGATCATTCGCGATGCTGCCTTAAACGGTCATTTAGAGATCATCAAGCATTTAGAAAACCATTTAACCGATGAGGACAAGCAACTGGCTGTCAAAACGAATAACTATGAGGGCATTCGCTATGCAGCCCAAACCGGTGATCTAAACATCCTCAGGCATTTAGAAAACCATTTAACCGATGAGGACAAACAACTGGCTGTCAAGACGAATAACTATGTGATCATTCGCGATGCTGCCCAAACCGGTGATCTAAATATCCTCAGGCATTTAGAAAACCATTTAACCGATGAGGACAAACAACTGGCTGTCAAGACGAATAACTATGTGATCATTCGCGATGCTGCTAAAAATGGCTATCTGACTACCCTCAAGCATTTAGAACATCATTTAACTGACGAGGATAAACGACTAGCCGTCAAGACTGACAATTATAGTATCGTTCAACATATGGCTGAAACAAATGATATAGCTACCCTCAGGTATTTAGAAAGCCATTTAACTGTCGATGACAAGCGGCTAGCTGTCCAAGCTAATAACTATGGCATGATTCGCCCATATTCTAATTGTACTTTGATGTCCGAACATTTTTTAAAGGTTGACGTAGGACTAGCCTATGCCGAATCACATGACTTCGAATATGGTCAACGATTTGTCTATCGATTCGTTACACGGCAACTCAATCATCTGCAAAGGCAAAAACTAGCTTATGAACAGGTACATCCACAAGCTGTTTTTGATGTAGATGGAGAAGAAGCTAGGCTTTATTTTTATTTACTGCGCAATCTGATCCGTCGTGGGGTTGCTAGGCATTATGCAGCGGCTGAAGATAACAACGATGAGATTCGTTTGCTTTTATCTATTCCTGCGGTGAAGAACTTGCTATCGACTAGCCTCAATGGAGGGGAGACTAATGAATTACTGCGTTTAGCTTATCGTTTAGGCAATCAACAAGCCGCAGTATTACTGCTTAATGTCCCTGCTGTTCGTCAATTGGCTGAGCAAAACAATTTTTATAGCGATGAAGCGGCAGGAGGTATCGATTTACGTGCTCTCACTCAAGACCGTGAATCATCGATGCAAGCACTAACCACTGGCGAGCAACGATTAATGGCACGAGCCATTCAACATTACCAACCGCTAATCATACAAGCAGGTGTTGCTAACATTATCGACGATTTAAGAGAGCAACTGAAAATTTACTACCTCGCGAAGCCTGCGCGGCTAGTAAAAGATGATGGTACTATCCTTGACTTACCTGTTAGCTGGAATGAATTTCAAGTGTTAATCCTATCAGCCAACGAGCATAAAAATGCCTGCCAAGCCTATTACCGAAATGCCACTCACAGCGCTTGGCGCTACCTTGCAAAACCAAACCGCTGGATGCATGAGCGGGCATCGTATGTCTGTATTGATGAGCATAATCACCAGTATAAATGGTCTACTTTTGAAGAATACCAACCGTTAATTGCCATGTTATGGCTGGCCGCACAAGATGAAGATCAGTGTGCAGCACCAACTGATAATCATACGGTTGAAGGACGAATCAACCATTTTATTCATGAATTGATGCTGCTCGGTCGTGCCCATAACTGGGATAAAACGCGAGTTCGTAATGGCCATATCGAAGAATATGATGATTTAGAAGGTGACAGGCCATCTTGTTATTCCGGAGTCAAACGACGTTTGTTTCAATCAGTGATTGGACACCCTTTGCTCAAAATCATCACTCGTGATGATCTCGTGCAAGAAATTCGTGATTTTGCGCGTACCTACTTTATCGAAAAAATGGCACAGCTCAATAATCAAGATCAAATTCATCAAGCTTTTAATAATTTTGTCATCAGCCTTGATGCAAAAGATGCGGCTCCACTGGCTACTCTCAATATTAGTCCACCAAAGCAGCAACAATTCCTACAAACATTGCAGGCCAAATACGGCGAGTCTTTTTTTGCAAATCCAGTTTTTGTAACCCTAGTACAATCATGGCTGTTGTTATTACCGGAATCACCAGAAATCATTGATCATTATCATGCCCTTAGGCTTGATGGTTTAACCGGTCTATCTGTCTATCTAGCACAACAACAGGCCTCTCAACTACCAGCCAGGTTAGGCTTTTTTACTGTTGAGCAATCTAGAACCGAGCAACAAAACCTGGCAATTAATCCGTCCAATCTCAGTAATAGCCATAGCAGCAGTAGCAGTGGGTAGAATGATACAATGCATCTTTTCGGAGGTAAGCAATGAGTACGCAGCTAATTGAGGCGATTTCAAATGATCAATATAGAAAGGCCTGTGCCTTAGTGATGCAGGATGCAATAGATTTTAACCTCAAAGACGAGGATGGCCGAACGGCGATGCATCTTGCTGCAGAAAAAGGATATAACTTCATTATTAAGATTCTACTTGAGAAAGGTCAACCCGTCGATTCAGCCATGGACAACCAAGGCACGGCCTTGTTAGTTGCCGCAGCATCTGGGCACATACAGACAGTTCAGTTATTAATTGACTCAGGTGCAAATATTTTAGCAAAAGATAAGGATGAAAACACCGCTCTCATATGGGCGATAAAAGGTAGTCATCTACCTGTCGTTCAGTTCCTAATTGATAAATCTACTAAACAGCAGAAAAAGACGCTTTTAAAATATAGTTTACACCATTCGGTAAGAAAAGACACACGCGCTAGTTTGCAAATAACACAATTATTGCTGAAAGCAGGAGCTCCGCTCAATGCAATATTAAAGAAACAAGTACCATTACACTATGCAGCTGAAAACGGATGCTTACTTCAGACTAGACTATTAGTAAAAAAAAGAGCAAAAACCACTGTTGAAAATGCTAAAGAGGAAACGCCTATTGATATTGCCCAAAAAAAAGGATATACGCGATTACATAAATTTCTCAACACACCTTACGATGATAAGACAGCATCCGATACCGATTCTGAAGACGAAGCAGATTATGATTATACTGACGATTTCGCCCCACTTAGCGCGGTCCAACCACCCGCTAAAACATTTATAGGAGCACTGGACGGAGAAAATATTCAGTTTCAAGAATCTGAAGTTGCCTCAGATGGTGATTGTGGCTTTTCATGTCTAGGGGTAAGCCGAGAAGAATTAACCGATACATTGAAAGCAAACGCAGATAATGAACAAATCAGAGAAGCCCTATGGCTCGAAGTAGTAGAAGCACTCATCAATAAGGATTTTTTAACCCAAAACAGTGATGACATTCTTGACGAATTTTATACCCAAAATTCAGATGAAGCCAGAGAAACGCTAAAATCTTTTTGCATCGAAAAAAAGACTTTTATCGCTTATTTAAAGGCTCTAGCAAACAATAAAAAGAAAATATGGTTAGGTTATCAATCTGCACTGGAATTTGCTAAATGTAGGAATTGGAATATATATATCTGGCAACCTGGTCAAAAAACAAACGATCTAAAATTATATTCCTCACAGACATGTGAGCAGCCTGAGAAAACTATTCACCTTCTACATACAGCAAGTTTCACACATTTTAATCGTTTAACGATTAATGACCCTGAAATAGCACCGTTAGCAACAGAGGTTCAAAATTTAAGTATTCCATCGCCACCTGTAACTCCCATTAAACAAAAATCGAGTAGTTCAAAACCAATCATCGATGATAAACAGAGCTATATCGCTCACTATCGGGGTCTCCATTTCTATCCTGGTTATTATTCAAGACAAGCGCGCAGAAGGGCACGAAAGATCCATGAACTGCAAGAACAAGGTATATTGCCTAGAACTGGTCAACACAGTATGGCTAGCCATGAGAAGTCTCATGTACCCTTAAAATTGCCTAAGATCAATACAGAAGAACCTGATATAAAAAAGATTACTAAGGAGCTATTAGCAAGAGAAAAAAAACTTAATGCTGCAAATACCAAAATCAAAACTAAGATGCGCCAGTTACAAAAGACAGGGCCTGTCGAAGCTTGTCTGCAGCATTCAGGCAAAGCAAGTCGTGAAGAGCCCTATGACTCTCGTTACATGGAATTTATTCAACGTTATGTCAACTCATATAAAACTTTCATGGAAGATATAAAGATGGCTCCCACTAAAAACCTGAATGATGGTCGATTAAGTTCAACCACAAAAGAAAAATGGACTATCCTTAAAAGCTTAGAGTTCTCAACATTTCCATTTGTTTCAACGACAGAAGAGGCAAGATGGGCCCTAGAGTATGCGTTCTCTTTAGTCAATTGGGACAAAAATGATGATCACCAACCGCGGAAGGAAGCAATTCCGGTTTTAACGCCCTCCTATCAAGCCGATGGCCATGCACGATTTCCTTATTTAGGAATTGTATATGCTACGTTACATTCTCCGAAGTCGCTAACAAAAGAAACGAATAGTACTCGTATCATCGATTTATTTGTAGACAATAAAATAGACACCAAATGCGCTAGCCCGGGAGGTCATATTAGAGGAGGATATGTCAAAGCACGAGAAAGGATCTTCATAGGAGGTATTGAAGCCAAGTATATTTATCTTACAAAAACTGTAAGAGTGCCTAATTTATCGGGGGAATATCGTTCATTCTACAAGAAAAAATATAACATAGACAAACAAGACTTTACTCTCTTCAAAAACAAACTACATGAATATGGCGCTAATAGCTCAGGAAAGAAAAAGAATGAAAAAGAATTTCATCGTACTGAACAAGCGATTATTGAGCACGTCATTCAGTCTCAGCAAACTAAAATTGAGGACGAACTTACAAAAATTCTAAGAGACAGGGGCGATACTCTCATCTACTGTGGCATCCAACGTGATACTTTATCGACTGAGCTGCCAAGTATTGAAGACATCGTTGAGAATAAAACGCCAAAGAAATAGTTTTATTTAGCAGAGCCCAGGGTCAGGTCTTTCCTCTTTGACTTTGACCTGACCCGGAGCCCTGATAAAAACACTCTTAGTATCTTGTGCCTGGGCCTTTAAATTCAATGAAGTAGTAAGAAGACCAGTAATATAAAATTGCGAGTTAAATTCAGCATCAAGTCCTGGTCTTCCTCATTTAGCACGTTTCTTTTTCTCAATAATTGCTTCGTCGCTGCACTCTTCACAACGACGCTTTCAAAAATCGTATCGGACAAAGGCCTTTGCTAATCAACTAATGTAAAGTATTCCCCTGGATAATACACCGAGAAATAACTTGCCTAGTCACATAATCGCCTTGCGTTGTACCATAAATAGAATTGAAGTGCTTTGCTAAAACAATGACCCAATTCGCTAAGCGAAGCATCATGCGCTTTTCTTCCGGATTCACTACTAGCTCGAATAAGCCTAGTGAATCAGTATCGTTATTTTTAGCGTATTCCTCAATAATTAATTCTGCAATATGCATGTCTTGCTCTTTTGTAGGCCAATCTTTATTCACTCAAACCTCCCACACAAAAGTGCCGTGAACACTAATGCTGATTAGCTTTTATCACGACAAGAAAACATTGATAATATCATATTATGTTTTATTTTAATCAAATAAGATACATTAATGCCCACCAACAGTTAGAAATAGCTTACCTATGATGCATCAGCCATACCCTGCGACTCTTGCCATAATGTAATAAAAAGAACCATGATCAACGGCCCAATAAACAATCCCAATAACCCCATGGTTTCAACACCACCTAAAATGCCAAATAAGACAGCTAAAAAAGGTAATTGAATAGCACCACCAATTAATGCTGGTTTTATAAAATGATCAGCTACGAACATGACCAAAGTACCCCAGATGAGAACAACAATGGCTGCAATTAAATTACCACCGGCAAATAAAATCAATGCTACGGCGATAAAGACAATCGGCACCAGAAATGGAATCATTGATGCAAACGCCGTTAAAAATCCAAGCAATGTCGGAGCAGGAAAATGAACCCAAGCATAACAAATTCCCATTAAAACACCGACACCAGTTCCTACAGCAATCGTACCATTGACGATTGATCGCAACGCCGAAGGTAATGGAGCTGCATAACGAAACCAACGAACACCTAGGCAAGATACGCCAATATGACTAATCTGTTCAAACAGTTTATCGCCATCTCGATAAAAGAAAAATAAACTTAATAATGTAAAACCTAACTGAAAACCTCTATGAGCTAGATCGGTACCTATTTGCTTGATGTAGTAACTGGCAGGAGTCAATGACAAATGAATATTAGAAAGTACCGATTTAAGATTACCTGGCTGACCTATATGCTCGTTCCAATAAGCAACCAGTTCGTTACCAATCAATGGGAATTGACGAACAAACATTGGAGCCTGACCACCCTCATTATTAATCTGTTGTAAATAATTAACGAATACTTGAATGTCCTGAACTAATACCGTCACTAAATAACTGACTGGCATAATTAACATTAGCGCTAAAATAGCAGTAAATGATAATGCAGCAAAATTATCATGCTTGCCAAACATCACTAACCACCGTTTGTATAATGGATAAGTTGCAATCACAATAATTGCAGCCCATAAGATAGACGGAATAAAACGTTGTATAATGAGTCCAGCAAAAATAATAATTGTAATCGTTAATCCAATATTAATGATTTCTTTATAATTCACATCCATTTCGGCTCGCTAATTTTTTAATTCAGTGTCTCATCATCCTTTTATTATAACGACATTACTATAACGATGTCCAAATCAACAGTTCCATGATCAAACAGGCAGGTATCGCTGCCAATAGGTCATCCAGCATAATCCCCAAACCACCTTGTATATGCTGATCAATATAACGGATCGGTTGGGGTTTCCAGATATCAAAAATTCGAAACAGCACAAAGCCTAAGACCATCCATCGAAAGTCAACTGGCGCCCAAAACATGGTCAATAAATAACCAACCACTTCATCCCAGACAATTCCTGAGTAATCATGCTCACCAAGTTCACGTGACACCTTGCCACAAATGTAGATACCCAAAATAAATGCAATGACTGTGCTAAGCCCATAAATTAACAAACCTTGCCTAGCAAGCCACCAATAAATGGGCATTGCTACAAGCGTCCCCCAAGTTCCAGGTGCAACAGGTATTAAGCCACTACCAAAACCAAAGGCAAAAAAATAGGTTGGTCTTTGCCATACTTTTTTTGAAATAGAACCCATTAAGTCAGCACTCCTCTACAATCATCTAAAATGACGATAACCTTTGGTTGGTAAGATGTTATGAATTAAATATTTTTATTACAAATAGTACATAATTAGCAACTAATACTGATCACCGCATCGCAACGCCCTACCGATTGCCGATCAATCGCTGTTTTTAAGCCAGCAGCATTGGCTCTTATTGCCAGAACAACAACAAGCCATGCCAATACTCATTCCTTGCTAAGATTGATTTCAACCATACGAGCCTTCTGCGCGACATTATTTAAAACTCCATTCACATAGCGATGGCCATCTTGAGAACCAAACTCTTTGGCCATAGAAATCGCTTCGTCCAAAACGACCTTGTATGGAATTTCTGGGCAATTCAGTAATTCATAGGTGCTGATACGTAATACAGTCAACTCAATAGGATTTAAACTATTGATTGGTCGATCTAGGAATGGACTGAATGCCTGCTCTAAACTGTTCAACTGTGTAGGAATACCATGTAACAAACGACAAAAATAGGTATCATCTACCCTACTCATGTCGTTGGCCACACGAAATTGTGCCTCTATATCAGTCAGAACAGCACCAGACATCAACCATTGGTATAATGCTTGTAATACCAATCGCCTTCCTCTTCTTTTGCCTTTAATTGATTGCTTTTCCACACTGCCCTCTAAATTATCTTAAAAATAGCTAATACGAATTATTGTTGAATAGCAACTGATTGAATGCCCATTCATGTCAATAATCTGGAATTAAATTTCGTCTTCTTTCATCTTATCAATAGCTTGCCTAAATTCACTAATGTCTTTAAAACGTTTGTAGACTGATGCAAAACGAACATAGGCCACATGATCTAGTCGATATAATTGCTCCATAACCCAATCTCCCACCAACCGTGATTCAATTTCTCGCTCACCTTGATGTCGAATCTTTTGCATGATAGTGATAATTGCGTCCTCTAATGCATCTAAACTGACTGGTCTTTTTTCCAAGGCACGCAACATACCTGCCCGCAAATTATCTTTGCTGAACTCTTCTCGCCTGCCATCACGTTTAATGATTGCAGGCATAATTAACTCAGCTATTTCAAAAGTAGTAAATCGCTCACAACAGACTAGACATTGCCTTCGTCTTCGCACTTGAGCACCATCGGCTACTAGACGAGAATCAACAACCTTCGTTTCTTCGGTATGACAAAATGGACAATGCATAATTAAAATCGATATACGGGAAATTGATGACACAATTCTAAAACTTGGTTTTTTACTCGTGCAATTAAATGATCATCATCGATATGATTGAGCACATCAGCAATCCAGTTACTAATCAGTGTTATCTGAGCCTCTTTAAAACCACGCGTTGTCACAGCCGGTGTTCCCAAACGCAAACCACTGGTTACGAAAGGTGAACGAGGATCATTAGGGACTGAGTTTTTATTGACAGTAATATTGGCTTTACTTAACGCTGCATCAGCATCTTTACCGGTAATATTTTTTGCAATTAAATTTAACAGCAATAAATGATTTTCAGTGCCATTAGAAACAATATCAAACCCCCTTTCTAGCAGTATTTTGCTCATGAGCTTAGCGTTTACTATAACCTGATTTTGATAGTCTCTAAATTCTGGCTGCAATGCCTCAGCAAAAGCCACCGCTTTGGCTGCGATAACGTGCATTAAAGGACCACCTTGTGTGCCAGGAAATAACGCTGAATTCAGTTTTTTAGCCAGCTCATCATTTTTCTTAGCTAAAATGAGCCCTCCTCGAGGGCCTCTTAAGGTCTTATGGGTGGTCGTGGTCACAACATCAGCATAAGGTATTGGCGAAGGGTATAAACCTACCGCCACTAAACCGGCAACATGAGCCATATCAGCCATGAGGTAAGCACCTACGTTATCAGCAATATCACGGAATCTTGCCCAATCTACCCATTGAGAATAAGCAGAAAATCCAGCGATAATTAATTTTGGTTTATGGATGAGAGCCAAACGCTCTAAGGCAGGATAATCGATTAATCCCGTATCTTCATCAATACCATAATGGATAGCCTTGTAAGTTTTACCCGAAAAGTTAACAGTCGATCCATGAGTCAGATGACCACCATGAGGCAAAGCCATTCCTAGAACGGTATCGCCAGGATTCAACAAGGCCATCATTGTGGCTGCGTTGGCTTGTGAACCTGAATGTGGTTGTACATTAGCGTAATCCGCATTAAAAAGTTTGCACGCTCGTTCAATCGCTAGCTTTTCAACGACATCAACATATTCACACCCACCATAATAACGTTTGTCGGGGTAGCCTTCAGCATACTTGTTTGTGAGCAATGAGCCTTGCGCTTGTAATACTCGTGGACTAGCGTAGTTCTCAGAAGCGATTAACTCAATGTGTTCTTCTTGCCGCAAACCCTCGCTAACGATAGCTTGCCATAATACGTCATCAAATCCTGCAATTTTATAACTTGCATCAAACATACAAATCCATCCTCACCTAATTAGCCATACAACACATAGCCTAAAATCATAGGCACCATGCTGAACGTATCAACAGAGTCACTGCAACAAAAAATCACTAATATTAACATAGAGCCCATGATTAGTCATGGTAAGCCATTACTAATCTCAGGGGTGTCGCATTAAAATTTAATCAATCTGTTGTAGGTTGGGCCTTGTCCCAACAATATGGTTATTAACCCTCGGATTAATTTGACGAATAGTTAGAAATAAGATCACCTGAAAGATACTATTATTACGATAGATGCAATGAGAACGCAAAAAGCAACCGCCATTGCGAAGCAAATCCACGACGAAGGTGGTTTTTATGTGCTTGCCCTCAAAGGTAACCAAGGAGCATTAAATGATGATGTACGATTATTTTTAGAATCAGAGTTCAAAAAAATTGATTGGTTATCTCAAAAATCAGACTGGGCTGGGCTAAAAACAATCGCAATGATTGAAGATACTTGTAATACCAAAGGCAAGGTTAGCGCTGAACGTCGATTTTTTCTCAGCAACTGACCACCCAATGCTAGGCAAGTTGCGCAAACTGTGCGAGCCCATTGGATGGTGGAAAATAATTTGCACTGGACATTAGACGTCGTTTTTAACGAAGACCAGTCACGTGTGCGCAAAGATCACGCAG
>JBMLTO010000012.1:0-21838 GCA_049239925.1 Legionella sp.
TTTTTGACATCTGTTTAAATTTTTACCGGGTTACCTTTAATGTGATGCAATACGCTTTGCTTTGTGTGTTCATTGTAGGGTTTTAATAAAGCACGTAACGCTTTATCATCCAATGGAGAATCCAACGGCCAACTCAAGGATGCCGCTTTTGCTAAGCTGATATACTTATTGACTACACCAGATGAAATTTTAAGACTAGAGGCAATTTGATGCTGACTTAATTGTGAATCAAAATGCAGCCGTAATATCTCTCTAATTTTATGCATAGAAATTCCTTGTGCAGGCATTGCAGATCCTCCTTATCAATAGAGAATCTAATTTCCCGCGTTACAATTTAAATTTCCAGCAATAAATCAATGGCTTATATTTTATTCTACGATCGTGAACGCTGATTCTACGATGATGAACGCCAATTCCAATAAAATCAGCTTTTTTGTTCACCTTCGCCTAGAATCATCGTTCACCATCATTTAGAATTACCGTTCACGTTCCTTTGGAATCCGCGTTCACGATCGTGTGGAATATGCACTTAAAACGATACGAAATATTTTAACGCCATTAAGAAACATGTTAGATCGGGCTTTAAATGATGGATTGATTACATCAAACCCCTTGGACAAATTAGTTTTATCCAAGCTGGTCGATAAGAAAACTCGCACTAGTGATTGGCAGGTTGATCCATTTGATCTCGAAGAAATCAAAGCCATTCTTACCGAAGCAAAAGAGCAGGCTAGAAACTTATTCCAATTTGCTTTTTATAGCGGTCTGCGCACATCCGAGCTGATTGCTTTGGAATGGGGTGATATTGATTGGTTAGAAGGAATGGTAAGAGTATCCAGAGCTGTGGTTCTTAAAAAAGAAAAGGGCACCAAAACAAAATCTGGACAAAGAGATGTGCTTCTACTCCCCCTGCATTGGAAGCGCTGCAAAATCAAAAAGCCTATACCTTTTTAGAGGGGCAACGCGTTTTCTTTAATCCTCGTACAAATACGCCTTGGGAGACGGATGGTCAAATTAGGAAGACTTGCTGGACTCACATTCTAAGAAAGGCCGGGGGGCGCTACCGCAACCCATATCAAACACGACATACTTATGCATCAATGATGCTTTCTGCTGGTGAGAACGCTTTATGGGTTGCCAAGCAAATGGGGCATCGAGACACTGAGATGATTATTAAAAATTATGGTCGTTGGATCCCTGATAAATCTACTGTGGCCGGTTATACAACGGTGAATGAGTGGGTTTCACCCTTGGTGGGCGTGGTAACCAAGTAGCTATTGAGCCCCTCTACTTAAGACTTACTTAAATAGTTAAGTAGAAAATTTGACATGAATATATATTTGTTCAATTATGCCAATAACATAGCCGCTATGCCTCTGCTACTAGCAATAGTAATATGCACACTTTAGCGGCTTTTGCTTTTTGTCCGAAAAAGACATACAATTATCGGACAATAGTAAGAGGGTTATCATGTCTCTTAAAGATCTCATTTTAAATAAAATACAGAATAATCAAAATTATGAAGTTTGGACTCCCTCTGATTTTCTAGATTTGGGTAATAGGGATGCTATTGATAAAACATTGCAGCGTTTAGCAAGAGTTGGTAACTTACGACGAATTAACCGTGGCTTATATGATCTCCCTAAGATCAATAAATTAACAGGACAAACTACCACACCTGACTATCAAAAAATAATAGAAGCCGTGCGAAGACGAGATCAGATTCGCACGTTAATTGATGGATTAACAGCAGCAAATGATTTAGGCCTAACTAATATGGTTCCAGGTCAGATTCTAGTGTTAACCGATGGGCGCTTAAATTCTATATCTATTCAGAATTTGAAAATAAAATTTAAACCGGTTGCCCCGAGTAAGCTTTATTGGGCTGACAAAAAAGCCATGAGGGTTGTTCAAGCCTTACATTGGCTTAAGGACATAATAAATACTAATACATTAGAAAGAGAATCTATTAAAAAGAAATTAATAACCCACATAATCCAATCTGAACAAAAGACAATTCTGTTACAAGAGCTACAGGACGACCTTTATACTCTTCCGAATTGGATGCAAATGTTCCTGAAAGAAATTTTTGCATCTATATCACAAAAAAATATGGAATCTTAGTAATGAAAAATAATAGTTTTAATGATGTTATAAAGGCTCCAGTTGAAGATCGTAGAGATTTATTTTTAGCAACGGCTACGCGCTTAGGCGTGCCACTACAAAATATCGAAAAAGATTTTTGGGTATGTTGGGTTCTAGATCTACTGTTCAATAGCAGGAAACAAGGAGAGCCCAGACTCCTATTTAAAGGTGGTACATCACTATCTAAGGCACATACTTTGATTTCTAGATTCTCAGAAGATATTGATATTACTGTTTTCAGAGAAGATCTGAAGCAAAACAAATCTCTTGATGAGCTAGAGCTCTTATCAGGCAAGCAACAAAGAAAATATTTAGATGCGATTAAAGCAGCCTGCCAATCATATATTGCAAAACAATTAAAGCCACATTTAGAAGAGCAAATTGATGTAATATTTCAAGAGTGTTCACCAGAAAATAGAAAACCAACCATTTATTTAGATCCAAATGACAATTCACAGCAAACATTACTTATTAATTATCAATCGGTTGCTAAAGACCATAATTACATCACTCCCACTGTCAAGATAGAAGGTGGCGCGAAATCAGCGCTAGATCCTCATCAATTCACAACTATTCGCCCCTATATAGCAGAAGAGATGCGAGATAAAATTTTTGATGTCTCCAATGTAATCACTATAGATGCTGAGCGTACATTTTGGGATAAAATTATAATACTACATGGCATACGCAGATGGTATGATAAAAATGGACTACTACGACAAGATGGGCATCGATTCTCAAGACATTACTATGATGTATATCAGTTAATGCATTCATCTATCTATTCCAAAGCAATATCAGATCTCGATTTAGCCTTAGATTGTAGCCGTCATGCAAAAATGTTCTTTAATAGTTCAGGCTTAGATTTTATCAATGCAAAACCTGGCTCATTATCTTTGGTTCCTACTCTAGGCATGTTGCCTTTATTGAAGAGAGATTATCAAGCGATGAGTGGCATGATATTTGGAGACGTACCAGTATTTGAAGAAATAACTGACAGTGTTGAAATGCTAGAAAAGTCCCTAAATGAACTGAAAAAGTAAATTAATAAGTACAAAGGAAGGTTCATTATACTAATGATGCTAAAATGCCCCATTCATGCCCCAACAATACTTGACCTTATATTTAAACTATATAAATCAGTACATTACAAAAAAATGTCGCGGGTTCGATTCCCGCCGCCTCCACCAATTAAGTTGTTGATTTATAAGGGTTAAACTAGAACCATTCTAAATCGCGGCACCATAAAGGCACTATTTACCCTAAATGACGACTCCAATCATGAATAGGACGATATCCTGATTGAGTTGAACTATCCGGTATCCAACGGCCATAAGTTTTAATTACCATTTCAACTAAGTCTACTCAGCAATTTGAGTTGCTTGCTACTAATAAAAATTGGGCGGCTATTCAAAGCAATGAACTCGTCGGGTGTAAAATTTTAGGTACTGTTATTAATTTAAGTAGGCAAATAGCATAATGAGTAAAAATATGCGTTAATTTTATTTTGCTTACTCATATCTTGCCATAAGCCATGCTGTACGTAGCCAATCTATACTCCTAGAGACTTTCATTATTTGGACTTTCAGACGATTTTACCTAACCTTTATAAAGTTAGAGAATACTCTACACCCTGCGTAGAGCATTCTCTAAAAAAGAATTTATGACTGATATTGTCGTATTTTTGATTGAAAAAATGTCGTATTTTTGCTATATATTAAATAGACAACTTAACCTACCTATGAAATATGAATACCCAAACGCTTAAGGCTAAAATTAACATAAAAATCGACCGGTCTATACGGCAAGTTTTTCTGCGCTCTGATTTTGAAAAATTAGGAGGCTATGATCAAATTGGCAGAGCGCTTCGTGAGCTTGCTGGAGAAGGTAAATTAATAAAAGTTGGTTATGGACTTTATGCAAAGGCTCGTCCTAATCGGTTAACAGGCAAACCTATGTTGGCTGCTGAAGGAGGGTTTGTTGCAGTTGCAAAAGAGGCGCTAAAACGTCTGGGAGTGAAATGGACTGATACTAATTTTGATGCTTATCAAAAGGGTGCGACACAAATCCCTGCAAATGCACAGGTTGTTGTGTTTGGTAGATTTAATCGTAAAATAGGTACTGATAAATTTAAATTGCAGATCGCACAAACCTCATGATAACTATCGATCCCATGCTGTTTACGGATGTTGCAGATGTATTAAGTATTAGCAACCCCGTGATTGTTGAAAAAGACTACTATGCTGTCTTGCTACTGAAGGAATTAAGTTCACTGTACTTCGATGATTATCAGTTGGTCTTTGCTGGTGGGACTTGCTTAACCAAAGTACATCAAAATACCTATCGGATGTCAGAAGACATTGATATCAAACTGGTGGCATCAAGCGAAGCACTCGATAAATCGAATAGTCTTCAACGCCAGAATAGAAAAATGATTCACCAAAAAATTGTTTCTATGCTGGAGACTTCCCTTTTATTTCAATTAGTGGAAACAAAAAAGCGTCATGAAGGCAAATTTCAGCAGTTTTTAATCTAATACCCGCTGCATCATGATTTGGTTGACGCTCTACGACCACATATACAATTGGAAATAACAGAGTCTGCTTTACTTGAGCCTTCAATAGAAAGAGCCATTTGCTCATTATATGCCAAGACAAATAAATCAGAACCTGAAGTTGCGCTATTTCCTTGTGTCACAATGGAAGCAACCGCCAGTGAAAAATTTGTGTCTTTGCTCCGAAGAACTGCTGCTTGCAATAGAGATACGACGCAAGTCGATGATGAAACTTTGATACGGCATGTTTATGATCTTCACCTAATCGGTTCGGCGATTAGCAATTTCAATTCACTCAAAGAGTTGGTGGATAAAGTAATTCAGATTGACGTTGATCAATTTGGCCGCCGACATCAAGAATTTAGAGAGCATCCCTGCCAAGAGTTGGAATATGGGTTAAGTTTATTAATAACGAGGCCGATTTATAAAGAGCGCTATAAAAAATTCATTGGGCCACTTGTGTATCATCCTTCGCCAGCGACATGGGAGCAAGCCATCCAAACTATTGTGCATATGGGTAACGCATGGCTTTGATCCGAAATTAACGATATTGTTGAGGTAATTGACAGAGGAGTCTGAGCATTCAAGAGCAGAGAATGTTCTGACCTGAGGATAATATATTTCTTGACTGGGTTTTGATTCATGATAAGCAAAGAAAAATGGGGTAAGTTAGCAGAACAGATGGCGAAGCTCCAAATTACTGAAGCTGAGCTCGTTGAAAAATTTAGCATCGGTAGTGGAAAGGGTGGGCAGAAATTGCATAAAACGGCTTCAATCGTTTACCTGAAGCATTTACCATCGAGCTTAGAAATCAAATGTCAGTACTCCAGAAGTCGTGATGATAATCGCTATTTTTGCTCGAGACCGGCTTTGTGAGAAATTACTAGAGATGAGCCGTGATGAAAAAACAAAAGAGCAGCAACGGATTGAAAAATTAAAGCGGCAAAAGAAACGGCGATCAAGACGACCAAAGCAAAAAATGCTGGATGAAAAATCCAGGCATGGTCAACTAAAAGAATTGAGAAAAAAGCTTGGAACCTTCATCCTATTTCGAGTTAATAAGTGAGGAATGAACTGATGAAAAAAGAAATGTTGCATCTGCCCGAATTAACTTTGATTGGCATTTCAGACAGAACCAATAATAAAAATGAAACCACTGCAGAAACGGCAAAGATTTTACCGATGGTTCAACGCTACTTTCATCAAGCGTTAGCTGATAAAATCCCCAATCGAGCCAAGCCTGCCACAACTTATTGCGTGTATACGGACTATGTTTCTGATGAGTTTGGTGATTATACCTATTTTATTGGAGAAGTAGTCCATGAAAGTGCTGATGTGCCAGAAGGTTTTTCCAAAATAGTCATTCCCGCACAAACCTATGCAAAATTCACGAATGGGCCTGGCGCTATGCCTGATGTTTGCGTGAATGCATGGAAAGAAATTTGGAGTATGTCTTCAGAAACTTTGGGCGGGAAAAGATCGTACCGCGCAGATTTTGAAATTTATGATGAAAGAGCCCAAGATCATTATCAAGTGGAGCTTGATATTTATATAGGAATATTTGCCGATGCACCCTAATCCTAACGAACTGTATCCAATAAAAGGCTCTGAGCGTACCATATTTTTAAAGAATATCATTAAAAATCCAAACATCGTTGTTGGGGATTATACCTACTATGATGATCCGATTGATGTCCATAATTTTGAAAAAAACGTGCTATACCATTTCGATTTTATTGGCGACAAGTTAATTATTGGGAATTTTTGCCAAATAGCCACCCATGTTAAATTTGTCATGAATGGGGGCAGTCATCATTTAGATGGATTTTCTTCTTTTCCTTTTATTATTTTCCAATCATATTGGCCGGAAGTCCCTTTTATAGAGAATCGTAAGAAAGATACCGTGATTGGTAATGATGTTTGGATTGGGTATGACGCGACCATTATGCCGGGTGTGACCATTGGTGATGGGGCGATTATCGGCACTCGCGCGTTGGTAACTAAAGATGTCGCGCCGTATGAAATTGTAGGAGGCAATCCAGCACAGGTCATTCGCAAGCGTTTTGATGAAGAAACGATTGATTTTTTATTGAAGCTACAATGGTGGAATTGGCCCATTGAACAAATTCAAGCACATGTTTTAGACATTATGAATGGGGATAAAATGGCATTGGGCGCTTTAATACCATGACACCGATCGAATTATTAACCACTTGGATTATCGATGAAAAATCTATAGGTGCAAAGTATGCACAACATGCCGTATTGTCATCGCAGCCATTCGAGAAATAACCAAAGACTCGATTTTATTCTTTACCCAAAAACGTACTAGAAAAGTATCTGAGATAAAGAATAATAATCAGGTAACGCTTACCTTTTGGTTTGAGCGTTATGCACGAGAAGTTATTGTGGAAGGGGAGGCAAGTTTTTTATCAAAAGAACAAAATACGCATTATTGGGATGTCTATCCAAAGTGGGCTCAACTACGCTTTTGCTGTTATGCCCCAATATCAGGGGAGCCGATTGATGATAAGCAATTATTAGAAGATAAACGACAGGATTTGGAGTGGTTTTGAGCACATGATGTAACTCCATGCCCGCTAATGTCGCGTCCGCCGAATAAACTGCCTTGAATCCCTTCATTGGCTTGGTGATTTTTTTAATAACTCAGCTTACGCAGTAGCTGAATTCTGTTTTGATAGGATTCAAATGGTTTAAAATTTATTGCAAGAATAATCATCTTGTGTTCGTTCATCATTGATATTATCTTGATTGTTGTTTGTTTCTGGATGAGGCATTATTTTTAATCTTTTTTTAGGGTTATCATCAACTTCTACATCACTGTACGTTTCTACTGTAATGAATTGAAACATGTTTACAACTTGTTGTTGTGCTTGCCAAAGTAGACCTTCATGAATATAAAGAATAGCTTGTTGCATATGACTATAATACTGTATAAGTATGCCGTCAATTTCATCGGTATCAGGTAAGAGTAATGATGGTTCACTAATTAGTTCGTTATCATTACTATTGCAAATAGATACCGGAGAGTTTAAATTATTTAGTTCATCAGTTTGGTCGGGCGTTACAGGATTTTTTTCCTGATGGTCACTGTCGGCATCACAGAAAAATAATGATGGTTCGTCAATCTGTTTGTCATGATTATTATGTACAACGGATACTTGAGCATTCAAGTCATCTGGCTTATCAGATTTTTCAGGTTCCAAAAAGTATTTTTCTTGATCATCAATGACTGATTTATCTTTTATTTGATCTAAAATTATTTGTTTGATGAGCAAAGTTTTATTGTACTGAATAGTATTGGCTAATGCTATTTCAAAAGAAGGGCTATTGCCGGTGTAATATAAAGACTCTAAGTTGATGTCGTCAAAATTTTGTGTGGTAGAAAATTCATCTCTTACTTGATTTAAAAAGAACGGAGCTATGAATTCATGCAAGCTATGGCCCCCGCTATTATAAAGTATCGCTGATATTAACAGTTGAAAGAACTGCCCCATTTCTTCTCCAGAGTTGCTAAATATCCCCTGATTATCATTTCTTAATTTTGCGCAGGCTCTTAACTGGCATAGCACTGTTCCAGAAATTGAATTCGAGAAGGGATGAACCATTTTTGCAAAATTAAGTTCTACCCATTGTCGGTATTCTATAAATGTAGCTTGATCAGATGGTTTTAAATAAGGTGTTTCTTTATCGCTGTGGGCAATATCATTAGCTGGTAATGGCATATAACTTTTGATGAGCCCCAAATGTTGGCTACGTGTTGAGCTTTGATTGGATAACATTACTTTGCCTTTGTTTTCTTCAGAGTAAAGACCGGTACCATAGATATTCAAGGGCATCTTCGTATATCTGCCGTTAATGACGCCTAGAAAAGAAATTTTGACTAGTAGCGTAATCTTTTCTTTATCTAAAGCAGATAATTCAGTAAACAGTTCTCCAGTTTGGATTCGATTTATATAGTGACTATATTCTTGATATAAGGGATCTTCATTTTGTGGTCTAAATTCTCCTCTAAGAACGTGCTCTACTTGTTCCTTAATATTTTCTACAGTGACTCCATGTTCATGATACAAATAATAATTTGCTGGGAGCATATCGTATAAATTGTTCATATGTGTTTGTAAATGATCCGCATTTACTTTGTCTAATCCATTGATGAGTGATTGGTAAGCGAGGTGCGTTTCAAAATATCTTCGGGTTGGATCTTCATTAATTGTTTTCTTTTCTAAAGATACTCGATAAGGAGAAAGGATGGGATCTTGTAACCATGCATCGATTGTATCTTTATCGTGGTTGTTTTCAGGGCCTAATAAATATAGTTTTCTTAGCTGTTCAGCTTGTGCTGGATTATTTTTATAATGATCAATTAATAATAATAGACCTTGGCCAGGAGATATAATAGGCTGATAGTATGGCATAACGAACCCATAATGTTTGTGTATTCTTATTTACATTATAGGTTATTTTTTTATCAATAAGTTTTTTTGGTTATTATGGTGTGGCGCTGTTAATTACTCCTGATGACGCATTTTCTTTGGATGTGTCTTGTTTTACAAAGAACAGATTTGAATTGACGGTATTTTCAGCAAAGGGATATTCATCGCCATTCCATGGAATAAACTTAGTCATATCGTTAAAAAAACAAAGTTTTGACGGTGATAAGCATAGCTCTCCTTTATGATTTTTAAGAGCAGTAACTATTATTTCTTCGAGTGCTAGACCTAATTTTTCTAGAGCCTCTTGTTTCATCAATTTGAATTGGTAGGCTAATGTGATGTGAAACACAGAAGGAATACCGGCTTCCACGTGATGTGTTTTAGCGATGCGTTGAATTGTTTTCATTTGTTCTTCAGGTAAACTGACCATAATTTGTAAAGCGCCAGCGATATTTATTGAGCGAACCGATATAACGGGTTTAAAACTATTCTCGTTAAGGGTGCGATTTAAGGATTGAAAAAAAACTTTATGAGTTTCTATGAATTTTTTCCATTGCTCATTGCCAATTGCATCTTTAGTGTACAAATTTATGGTTGTTAAATGATAACTTTCATACGGTAGAAGTGCAAAGTGGTTGGTAAATTCTTGATTATTTTTTAGGGAGTTATAAACGAGTTGCCATAAAGGATTATCATGTTCATTAATAGCCGAGACTACAGTAATGCCTGGGAACGTTAAGTATTTTCCTTCAGAGTTTAGTTTTTCAATCATAAGATCCACATGTAATTTAATGTTCTAATGTATAGCTATTCTACGTATGGCTGAAGGCATCAGTCAAGTTGGCATAAATTCTGCCTTTTTATAGTCAAGCCGCGAAATTTAATGTTATAACTTGGGGTAATTATCATGGCATTGCTTGCCATATTAAACACCATTCTGTTGCTCTAGGTGTGAGATGCCTTGTTGTTTTGCCTCGTCCAGTTCATTAATCTTGGCTTGAACTTTATGAATGAGTGCAAGCAGACTGGCTTGGCCAACTAATGGAGCATTAGCCAGCAGTTGCTTTCTGATCAGTAGGCTTTCTTGTAGCCATTTTTCTGCTTTTGTATAATCATTTACCTTCAAATAAGCAGATCCTAAACAGTAGCTGTAGACATGGGATTCAGAATGTGGCGGATTATATTTGAAAATTGCTTCGTATAAACTAATAGTCTTTAGGACGTTATTTTCTTTATATTGTTTAATTGCTTCACTATGAGCTAATTGTCGATAATGCATGGCTAGCAGATTAATGATTGCTCTGTTATGTGGTTTCTGGCTGAGAGCCATAAGAAAAGCGTGCTGGATCTCTTTATGGGTCATCAATGGATGTTTATATTCTAGAATTGTTGCAATGATGGACAGGTGTTGCTTTGTAGCGGCAACGCTTAACGGAGTATTTGAGACCGTTTTTCCAGTACTACAGTTAGCTATTGTACTCACATGAGGCGCGACAGGGTTTGCTCCTAACTCTAAAAGGATTTTAACTGAAGGTAAACATCCATACTGGCATGCGTAGAATAAGCCTGTTGCGTTTACACCTATGTTTCGTTCGTCAACTTGATGATTACCCGCGGCAGCAATCGATATGGCAATCTCTTTATCAATAGGTTTTTTCTCGGACAGAAGTGATGCGGTAAAGGCATTAAACCTATTATCTGTGGAGATTGTTGTTTTAGCACCATAGTGCAGCAATAATTTAACAAAATCTGCCTTTCTATGAAGTGCCGCATAAGCAAGAGGATTATAACGATTAAACTTTATTGCAGTTGATTTTGTGAATTGAATTTTGCCCGCATCATCAAAGCTAGCTTCGTAGCAAGAGGTAGGGTTTTGAATTCCATTCGGATTGGCTCCTGCCTCTAAATATACTTTTGCAAATTCGAGCTTATTAGTCATAATAAACCAGCGTAACAAGCAGTTTTGTCCCGTTTCTAATTGAACTTTATAAGTTGTTAGTAATTCTTTAAAAAAGTTCAAATCATCATTGACAACGGCGATATCTAACAATGAAGTCAATAGGGTTGGTTTGTCTTGTGCTAAGTCCTTCGGCATTGAAGGAGTAACAAAAACTGTATTCATAAACTTATTTAATGGGTAAATGTATTTAAACATATCATAGTGTTTATAATAGGCTGCATTAGATAAGAGGAAAGGTATATTGAATACATGTTGTTTTTTATCGAGTAATTTTTTTAAATTTTCTAAATCACCACACTTTGATAAACAAATCAATTCGCAAGAAAGTTCTTTGTTTAAATCGTCTATTTTTTTTATGATTGATAGTATGTTGCCAAATTGATCCGCACTTATGGTGTGCAATAATTTATTTAGTAGTGCTTGTTGTTCAGTGTATCGGTCTAGAAATGGGAGCTTTTCTATTACTTCTAATCGGGTTTGCAGTATGTGTTCGTTGTTGGGTTGCTGTATTGATGATGAAGAGGAACTCGTGTCAGTTTCGCTATTTTCTTCATCCTCTTTTTCTGGTTTACTTGCTGAGATTAATTCCTTACTGTGTTTAGACTTTATCGCAGTGTTTAAATAATGGTATTGTTTCTGTAACCGTTCAACAATGGCTAGTTGAATACTTGTATCAACAATTAATTTCGATGACTCCTCGAGCTCACGGATCGTTTTACGCAATAAATTTAAATATTTTGCTGTTCTAACGCCAAAGCGGCTTTCTTCTTCTAGTGATAATAGTAATTGTCTACGTTGATTATTAATGGTTGTCGTGCTTGTTTGCAGCGATGACAGAAAGCCATTCAAATATGTTTTTAAATAGCAATGAGCGATATTGCTTAGCAGTTCCAAATCATCTCCAGTGAGTACTGGTCGTTCTTGGTTACTACTATCCTGTCGAACCTGGCTTAGTAAATGGTGACCACAATGATCAAAATAACAATGAATAAGTAAAGTTTTATCTTCTTGCTGATATTTCGCTGTATAGTGGAATGCGCTTAACGTAGGCTGGGAGTTAGAATAGTTTTGGTAAACAGATAAATGGTGCTCTATAAACAGAGCGGTCTTTCCTGATAATTGAATTTTTAAATGCGAACTTTTGGCAAGATTAATCAATAAATAACGAAGATTGTCAGCTGTCCGTTTATGAATAAAATCCAGTGCGCGGTTTTGTAAGAGTAAGTAATAGGTTGGGTTTGTCTGCATATCAGTTATTATTAATTCGAAAAAAGATTATTATATTTGCATAAAGACTCTTTTTTGTCAATTTTGTCATGAATATTTTACAATAAAAAAGCGTTAATTTGCCTAGACTTTGGCTATTCTTTCCTCATCTATTCGCCCAGAGGCGCATCTCGATGGGTTGGTGTTTGAACAAAAAAAAAGACGAAGATCTTATTGCGCTAAGCCAAGAAAGATAATTTCCTTCCATCATCCGAGATAAGAGCTTCTTTAGAAAAAATTAGTGATTTGAACAATCAACTCATATGAGTCGCTTAGACGATTGTTACGCATGCTCTTTAGGGTGAAAGGCTGATGGAAAAATGGCTACAGTCGCGTATTAATTCATTCATATTTGGATTTATATGCTATATAGTCGTAAGCACGACGTAGTGGCAATCGCACTTTTTGAGTGGAGATATTATCGATGCAGAGTAGTTATCATGTCTAAGGCTATCGTTTGGTTTCGACAAGATTTAAGAGTAACGGATAACCCTGTTTTAGCGGCAGCCTGTCGACAGCATCAGTTTATTATTCCTATTTATATTTGGGATGAACTCAGCCATTCTTTAGGCGGCGCACAGCGTTGGTGGTTACATCACAGCCTGATATCCTTAGAACAAAGTTTGCAAAAAATTGGTCTCAACCTATGTTTGCGACAAGGTAACGCATTAGCAATCCTCGAGCAATTAGTTGCAGAGCATCATATTGGCGCAGTTTATTGGAATCGTTGCTATGATCCAGCCGCCATACAACGTGATACACAGATAAAGAAGCACCTTCAATTAGATGGCGTTGATGTTGTCAGCGCCAATGGTAGTTTGTTGCATGAACCATGGGATATACGCAATGCCGCCGGTGGTTTCTTTAAAGTATTTACACCTTTTTGGCGAACTTGTATCAACAAATTAATCATTCCCGAGGAATGGAGGCCATCGCTCGGATTGCAATCGATACCTGTTAATAGCGATGCACTGACTAGCTGGGAGCTATTGCCTACTAAACCAAACTGGGCGGAGCATTTTGGCGAATATTGGCAACCTGGTGAAAAGGGTGCGCAGCTAAAGCTGCATCACTTTATTGAACATTATTTATGTGGCTATCATCATCGTCGAGATATTCCGAATGATCATGCTACGTCCAAGCTCTCTCCCCATCTACACTTCGGCGAAATTAGCCCATGGCAAGTGTGGCGTGCGATTGACGCAGCCAGACTCAATCAAGAGATAGCTATAAAGTCAGTCGAGAGATTTTGTGCTGAACTTGGTTGGCGAGAATTTTCGTATCATCTTTTGTATCATGAACCAACCATTGTTAATAATAATTTCAAAAAAATATTCAATCAGTTCCCTTGGGCAAATGATGATTCTTCTTTAAGACGCTGGCAGCAAGGACAGACGGGTTATCCTATCGTCGATGCTGGTATGCGAGAGTTATGGTCTACTGGTTATATGCATAACCGCGTACGCATGATTGTGGCTTCGTTTTTAACTAAAGATTTATTCATCGATTGGCGGCGAGGGGCTTCTTGGTTTTGGGATACCTTACTGGACGCTGATTTAGCCAGCAACTCTGCTAGCTGGCAATGGGTCGCAGGCTGTGGTGCTGATGCTGCTCCGTACTTTCGTATTTTTAATCCAGTATTGCAAGGAGAAAAATTTGATCCACAGGGGGCTTACGTGAAACGATGGGTTCCTGAGTTACGAGACGTTCCTGTTCATTGGATTCACCAGCCATGGCTTGCTCCTGCAGGTGTCAAGAACTATCCGCCACCCATGGTTGATCATGCGGAAGCAAGAAAAATGGCATTATCGTATTATAAAATGATTAATGATAAGCAAGTAGAGTTAAATGATCAATAAATCACCGTTATTTCTTATCTTTGGACTTGGGTATACGGGCATGTTTTTAGCAAAAAAAATGTCTAATAAAAATATGCGAGTAGTTGCCACGGTTAGATCTAAGTTCTATTTAGATCATGAAAATTATTTACCGTGTGAGCCAGTTGAATTCTCAGCATCAGCAATTGAGCCCATTCTTGCCCAGGCAACACATCTTCTTATCAGTATCCCTCCGGCATCAGATATTGGTGATCAAGTGTTGGCAAATTTTTCTGGGTTATTAAAGCATTATGCGCATAAACTAGATTGGTTGGGTTATTTGTCGTCAACAGGCGTATATGGTGACCATCAAGGCGATTGGGTTGATGAGACATCGTTACCTCGTTCTCCCAGCTCTCAAGGACAATTACGTTTACTCGCTGAAAGTCAGTGGACCTCTTTCGCTGTAGCTCATGATTTGCCATTAACCATTTTTAGGCTCGCAGGTATTTATGGGCCTAAAAGAAATACATTGGTTCGTTTGCAGGCAGGTAAACGACAAACCATAATAAAGCCTGGACATTTTTTTTCAAGAATTTATGTGGATGATCTGGTTTCAGCAATTGTAACTGCAATATTTGCTAGCCAGTCGGGTGTCAATATCTATAATATTGCTGATGATCAGCCTGAAGCTGGTTATATTGTTGATGACTATGCTGCTTCATTACTGCAGTTGCCTCTATTAGAAAAAATTCCTTATGATCGAGCCATACTATCACCGATGGCAAAAGAATTTTATTCCCATAATAAACGTGTGTTGAACAGTAAATTAAAAGATGAGCTGGGTTTGAGACTGGCTTATCCTACGTATAAACAAGGGCTTAAGCATCTTTTTAATGGGGAAGCTCTGCCGTAAATGAAATGCACCGTTATCTTTTCTAATTGATAGATGCAAAGGTTTTCTCATTACAGATTATCATTTTGAAAAGATGATCTGTCATGGTTATCGATGCATAGTTCGATGGTTTCTTTAAGATTCTGCTCAATGGTCTTACAAATACTGTCCAAAGGTAAATGGCTTAAATTACTTTCTGAAAATGGATTTTGAAGTTCAATACCAATCTGATCAAGGGAGAATATGGCGTAAGATACAATAGCGGCTATTAATGGACTAAGAAATAACGAGACATTGACTAGGGCAAATGGTAGCATGATTAAAAAAAATAAGATGAAACGTCTTGCTTTTACAGCCATCACAAATGGCATTGGAGTTTTCAAAATCCGTTCGCATGCACCGTGGGCATCTACGAGATGGCTCAGCTGCTGTTGAGCATGATAAAACGAAAATGCGTCAAGACTACGATTATCACGAGCAGTTTGTAAGGCTTGTGCAATCATTGATGCAAGCCTGAGAGGTCTATTTTTTGCTGGTGTTAGTAATCTTATGTCTTCGGTGTTAAGAAAATCAGCGAGGTATTGCAGATGCGTTGCATTTCTCAGGTTATCTTTAATCAGATAAGGCCATGCTACGACTAATTTAATGATGTTAATTAAGGATGCCGTTTCCATATGGCTCGTGTAGTTGACTAAAATAAGGCTTAAATTTCTACTTTGATTGACGATGGTTCCCCATAATTTTCTTGCCTCCCACCAGCGGTCATACCCCGCATTAATTCTGAAAACAAGAATCAAGCCCATAATTAAGCCGCCATATTCAAAGGGTCCTATAGGAATCACAATGGATGGAAATATATACGATAAGTACGATACAAGACAGCTATAAATAACAATAAATCCTACCTTTTTCATGACTTTGGGTGTAATAGAGCCATTTAGTGCCAAAGCATTTTTTAAAAAGCTGCGATATTCCGGTTGATTTTGTAATTTATCCTGTTGATTCATCTTAAACCCAATCGATTAATAAAAAAAATGTTCTGTGGTTAGTCGCTTTCCCGCTTTTACGATTTTATCCCGAATTGCTTGCCACATCGTATCATTCGGGGGTAACTCAATAACGATGACAGCGGCTTCCGACAGATCAGCATATCTTAATTGATGGTAGAACTGATAGGCTACCATCTTTGGGTCATTCGGTAATTGATGATGCAGTGCTAAATTATTCCTGGGCCAATTGGTCAGGCTTATTGTATAGATCGAAGTTGGTAATGAAGATGAGATGTCGTCGAATTGTTGCCAATCGTCGACGTAATAAAGTTTCTTATGTGGTTGATAATGTGTTTCTAATTGACCAGACACTCGTGGGAGTAATTGAGCAGCGGTTGGCTGATCGATCAAACCGTTACCTATGTCTTTTAAATCAAGCATGCCTGGACGCAAAATACAATACTCATTATCGTCGGTAGCCAGTATAATTGACGATTCTATACCAATATTACAGCGGCCACCGTCTAAAATTAAAAAGTTGTCATCTGGAAAACTTTCAGCAACATGTTGGGCAGTGGTTGGGCTTATTTGACCAAATGGGTTGGCTGACGGAGCAACCAATGGACGGTTTAATGTTCGCAACAAATGCTCTGTCAATGGATGATTAGGTGCTCGAATTGCGATGGTATCCTGGCCACCATTGACCAAAGGTTGAATCACATTCGACTTGCAATTAAATACAAGTGTCAACGCCCCAGGCCAGAAACGAATCATCAATTCTTGGGCATAATGAGGGATGTTCTTTACCCACTGATTGAGATCCCAATCGTGACAAACATGCATGATCAGTGGGTGGTTGAGAGGCCTTTGTTTGATAGCAAAAATTTTCTTTACGGCGTCTTCATTGGTTGCATCAGCAGCTAACCCATAGACTGTTTCTGTGGGTATAGCAATAACATTGCCTTGTTGTAGTTCGCACAAAGCAAGGTTGATGTCAGTAGTAATTATGGCCATAATATCTCGATTATTGTTCAGTTCGAATCAATACGCTATAAGTAAGTTTTTTAGCAGACACCATTATAGCAGATTATTTTTAATCGTAGGGGCTTCGTTGTTGATGACTTTCATAAATATCATCATCATTGTTTAAGCTAGGTTTTATTTGCATTTTTAATTTATTTTTAACGATGATGCTCTATTTTTTATCGTTGAGTCCATCCATAACTTTGGTTATAATTTAGCGGCATAAATGAGTTGTTTTGATACGATTCTATGGTTATTTCTGCAATGATTATTAAGGTGAATATGGGTAAAGTTTTTTCAAGCAAATGCCCCAGTTGCGGTTTAATTGATACTTGGCATGTTGAAAACAAATTTAGACCTTTCTGTTCTTCAAGATGCAAGTTAATTGATTTTGGTGCATGGGTTAGTGAATCACGAACGATAGAAGGAGACGCTATCGATTCTACTCACGTATTCAGTGATATCCCATTGTAAGATCAGTCAGCAGATGTCAAATGGCTCGTTTTTAATCGGATTGAATTAATCTATCTGTTAATCACTAATTCTTATTGTTTCCCAATGCAGACGATATACGAGACGAATAAAAGAAATGTGCTCGCGCTTGTAGTTCTTCCAATTGGATCTCTGCATGCAATGTATTCAACTGTACTTGCGTGGTCATTTGTTCCCGTTGATTGACAAGGAATAATGTACTATCTCCTTCACGAAATTTTGTTTCTTCACTTTTCTGTATCAGTAACGCTAGGCTTAATTCTTTTTTTAGTAAATTGACCTGTGATGCCCATCGTTTAATGCCAACAAGGATTTTAGCGTATTCATTGTTGAGTTGTTCGTAAGCAAATTTTTTCTCGATAGTTAATTGTTTTAATTCATTTTGTGCTTGGATTAGGCTGCCGCGAGCTTGTCTTTGCAATAGAGGAAATTTGTAGGATAAGCCAATCATGGCTGCTTGGGGAATCAATGCGGCTGAACCTTTGGTTCCATTTTGTTTAGACGTATAAGCGGTCAGATCGACTTGTGGCAAAAGATCATTATGAGCGAGGTCTTGTTTAACATGAAGGATCGCTATGTAATCATTTAGCTTTTGTACAGCAGGGTGTTGAGCGAGTGATACTGTATTATTTTTGTAATAGATTGTCGGGTGAGGTGAATTCGGGATGCTTTCGGGGCTTGGCACTTGAGGGTTCCCTTGGTTATCTCGATAGTAAAGGGATAAATCAATCGCTGCCTGCTCTAAAACTATCATCGCCTGGTTAAGTGTTTGTTCTCTTTGTATGATTTGTTGCTGGTTTTCTTTGATGGCTAGTTTAGATAATTCGCCGTGGGCTTCTTGTCGTTCAATCCCCTGTTGGCGTTGTTTTGCTAGCTTTACAAGTCTCTGCAGTATTTTCACTTGTTGTCCTGCTTCAATCCACCCCCAATAGCTTTTGATCGCATCTTGATAAATTTTTATTTTTATAGCATCTGCGTCATGTTTTTTCATTAGAATGGATTGTGCTGAAGATATGATCATGGCTCTTGTCTGATCAGTTAACCTATTTCGCATCAAAGGAAATGAGAGCCCTGTTTTGTATTCGCCTCCAGAATTAGTTAAATAGTTTTGATAGTATAGCGGCCAGCTCCCTTGTCCATGGCGATAGTTGGCAAATAGCTTGAGTCCGTTGTACAAAGTAGGCACACTCACTTCTACTTCACCATAGTTATTGATATAGCCGCCTATTGGCTGAGAATTGATAATGGCGTTAATCGTTGGGTCAAATTTACCCATAGCCTCAAGCAACGCGCCATTTGCTTTAGCTATTTCAATCTGAGCTATTTTAATTTGCGGGTAGTAACGTTCAACCTTCTCTAAAAATTTATTAAGGGTTAATGCAGTTTCTTTATGTTCAGCATGAACAACATTTGTAAATAAAACTATCGTCAATAACAGCACAACTATGCGTAAGGGATTCATTGCTTCTCTGTCCTCACTAAACTGTCAGGAGGAAATCCATTGAATTGACGCCATAATTCATACCATAATGGAACCTCAGCTAGTTGAATCCATCCATGCACTCGGATGCCTTGTCGTAGAAAAGTTGGTGCAGGCCATGGTTCGTCCGGAATAATAACAGCACGAAACAAACCCCTACCATTGTCACTGGGATCGACAAATGCTACTCGGCCTCCAAAAGTTCCGACTGCTATTTCCGGCCAACCTCGAAATTGAATAGCAGGCCAGCCTTCAAATTGCAGACGTGCTTTTTGATGTTGGCGAATAAAAGAAATATCATTTCCATCAATCCATAATTCTACAGCTCTTGATTTAGTATCAGGCACTATTTGTGCTAATACGTCACCTTCTTTGATAACTACGCTTTCTTGCCCAGTTAATCGCTTAAAAATAATACCAGGAACAGTGGCTTTAATGATTTGCGTTTGTTGCCTAGCAATGCGTACATCAATATTTACCTTATCAATATTAGCTTGTGCTAATTCGTTCTGTGATTTTGCATATTCGATTTGTGCCAATTCAAACTGGCGTTTTGAATTGATTCCTTGTTGGTATAAATGTTTCTGTCTAGTTAAATTTGATCGACTTGCATACATTGCTTGTTTAGCTGCTTGTGTGCGAAGGACTATGGCCGCTCTCTCAAGCTCTAGTCTGGCTAGGAATTGAGGGTCATTGTCACTAATATCAACTAGAGGATCGCCAGGTTTAACAGTCATTCCTTCATCAACATACCATTTCTTGATCCGTCCGCCGATAGGCGCATTAACATTATGCAATCGATCATTTGGAGAATAGGCGATTACTCTGCCGTTACCTAAAGCGAATTGTTGCCACGGCGTTAGGGTCATAAATCCAGTCAGCACCAAGAAGATTAAAAAAATAATCCGTAGAATTTTATAAGGATTAGGCAATTTTTTGATGATCTGATAAGCGAGAAGTTTCATGAGAGCACCAAGCGGTTTGCGAGATCGATGCGCCCAGGATTTTGGCTGAAAATAATGCAAATACTTTCTTTCAGGTGATTAAGATATGCGATAATAAGCTTAAGTTCTGATTTATCTAGATTGTCGAAGACTCCATCAAAAATAATCAATGGTGGTTTGGCAATCAATGCTCGTATGGTTAACATTTTAGTGAGTTCACTATCGCTAAATATCGCTTCCCAGTCATATATGATAGTTTTTAAACCGTTAGGTTGACCTAGGATTTTGTTAATTAATCCGAATTCTCTGAGCAGATCATTGAGCTCTTTGGTAAGACAAGGATGATTTAGACATAAATTATCATAAATGCTCCCGGCAAACCATTCATTGTTTCTAACAAGTAGAGCTGTTTTGCATAAGGTGCGTTGATGTTCTGGTAAGCATCTCAGATTGTTGATGAAGAGCGCCCAATTATCTCCATGTCTGATTCCTACAATATAATCACTGATAAGACGGCTTTGTATGGATTCATTCACGCCAATAAGAAGTTGCTCACCTATCTTGCAGCTTGCTATATGATTGCCCAGATGAATCGTAATTGTTTCTATTGGGGTAATGAGTTCATGAAGTTCCGTTTTTATTGTTTCACGTTCAAGGTTAAGGACTGTATCGATTTTATGTTCTGAAGCGACTAAATCATAGTAGTTTTCAAGCAAGGAATAGAATCGTTTGAATGAATTGATTAATGCACCCAGAATAATTTCGGCTGCTACCAACTGGCCTAAACTGAGTTGATCATTAATGACTAGATAACCTCCTAACCCGAATAATAAGCTGCTTGCCAAGGCGGAAAGGAGATAAAAACCAAGTTGGTGTTTGATGAGTTGATTGAAATGGGTATTGCGTGCTTTTAAAAATGAGACTAGACGATGATCTGTTTGTTTGATTGCATATTGATAATTTTTATTAAATCGAAATAAAAAGCGATTGGCTAGTAATTCTTCCAGCCAGGCACCAATTTGATGTTTTTGAAAACATTCTTCGTCTGCACTTTGCGATCCTTTGTGGTAAGGAATAAAAATAATGAGTACTAGACAGATGAGCACAAATGCATCGAATATTAAAAATATAGGATGGTAAAATAGCAGGAGAATGAGGCTGCAGATGAGTTGTAAACTGTAATTAATTCCATACAGTAAGAGATGAGCTAACGCTTTGTTAATCGTCATTACTTCGAAATAACGGTTCACTAGTTCGGGGCCATTATGGGTAGTGAAGTTATGAAGAGATAAATGAGTGAATTGTTTTGTAAGGTCTACGCTTATGTTGACTATAATTTTTTGTTGAATAACCTCAATGATAACGCTTTGCCAAATATTCAACGCTCCAACCGCTAGCATGATTACCAAGATTATAATGCTCAGTGTGATGACAGGTTGCAAAACTTTTCCAAAAGCGATTAAATTGACTAATGTTTGTGAGGCAACTGGGATGCTTAATGTTAGCAGACTGACCAAGATGCTAATCATTACGATGGAGGTGATGGTTGTTTTATCCAATGCTTGGGCAATTGCATGTATTCTTTTTTTCATTGGTTGTAAATTATCCGTAATAAAATTGAATCTGTTTAACCTACTGAGCTAGATAATAACAGGTTAAGTACTCAAGACAAAAATACCAGGTCGTGTTGACAATTCATTCTCCCGCCTAAGTGCCGCGAACAAGTTCTGAGAGTTCCACAGGAATAGTTAACTTAATGAGATCGACACCATGCAGCAGATGAAATTATTACATAAAGAAGTCCAAAAAGAATTAC
>JBMLTO010000013.1:0-10420 GCA_049239925.1 Legionella sp.
AGGCTCTATTGCCGTTTAACCTAAATGCAAACCGTATTTAGCCGAACGCATACATGGTATTAGAGATTTTATGAGATAATATGGCTTTCGAGTACCAATCAATGACTGCTGCCAAATACACAAAACCGCCATCAACCCTGACGTATGTGATATCTGTACTCCAAACTTGATTAGGTTTATTAATATCCATGTTTCTTAATAAATACGGGTATTTTTTATGCGCTAAATTGGCGAGTGTGGTTTTTATTTTTCTGGTGGGATAAATAACTTTTAAACCAAGTTCTTTCATGTAGTTAGCAACTTGATTCACACCCACCTTCAAACCATTTTCGATTAACTGTTGATAAACTTTTTTGTAACCAAAAAACGGTATTTCTGTTTAAATATTATCAATTTCTCTTAATATTAATAGTTTTCTTTGAGGTAATTGTGTTGATTGATAATAATAACTGCTTCTATTAACGCCAAGCAATGCACATTTTTTTTTGTACTGAGGGCCCACCGAGCTCAGACTTTATAAGGGTCTTTTTCGCCTTAAAGTCCAAGCTCTGTAACTTTTTTGATGCCCACTCCAACTCAGCTATTCGTTTACCTAGTTGGCGATGAAGCTCGTCAATCTTCTTTTCTTGCTCAATAACCGTTTTTTTATCTCGCTTACTGCCGCATCTGAATTAAAAGCCAGATTAGCGTTAGCTAAAAACACTTTTTTCCAATTTTGGATGCTTTTCGATATCAATGAATATTTTGACGCTATCTGTGAAACCGTTTGGTCTCCCGATAATAATTCTAAAACAATTTTTGTTTTAAATTCTGCTGTATACGTCTTTTGTTTTTTACTCATCGTTAGTATCCCTAGTTAATGTTGTTTATTTTAACACTTTAGGAACTAGAGGCTAAACTTTATTGTCTGAAAAAGTAGTGGCATTATATTTAAAAAATCTGGCGGAGAGAGAGGGATTCGAACCCTCGATACGTTTCCGTATACACACTTTCCAGGCGTGCGCCTTCAACCACTCGGCCACCTCTCCAACCCGGAAAGAGTATACTTGAATTTGATAAAAATCAATCTTGAATTGTACTGAAATGTGTTAATATTTGCTTTGGTCAAAAGCACTATCGCTTAGATCTATAAAACTTAAGATGGAATTTGATTATGGCCAAATGGTTAAGTATGCTGGTTTTCTGTTGTTACTCCATGTCCTCATTTGCATTTACTTGCTATTTTACTGCTATCAAAGATAGTTGTTGGGATAACTATAATGTAACAATAAATGTCTATGATGCCGTTAGCAATGCTTCAATTTTGTCTGTATTAATTCCCCAAGGTAGCTTTTGGCAGCGAAAGCGATTTGAATGCTCCGCTAAGCAGCGTTTTCGCTATGAGGCAAATTTTAACCCTGTATTTTGGGAAAGTGATGCCGGAAAAAGTTATTTTGGCGTAAGATTTGAACAGCTTCCAGATGAAATATCTGATCGTGAAGCAGCTTGGAATTTGTCATTATGTTATCCTGCTGATTTTGCTGAGGTGCCATTTCCTCCGGAAGGTACATCTAAGTGTAAATGTGATAAGTCGCAGATACCGCCCATTGCCCCCCCGTAGTACTCCTCTATTCCATTGTGTATGATCCTATGTTTACGAGGAGTAGTCGTTAGTGAATAATTTAAGACAAAAAATTGGCCAAATGCTAATGGTAGGTTTTCAAGGTCAAGCTATAGATGATCGTAGCGATGTTGCTGATTGGTTACAAACGGATGGTTTGGGCGGGGTACTGTTATTTGATCATGATGTAAAAACTAATACTGCTGGTAAAAATCTAATTGGCACGGATCAGATCAAGCAACTAATTAATCAATTGAATCATTATTCACAGCTCAAACAATCCATACCATTGTTTATCGCTTTAGATTATGAGGGAGGTAGTGTTGACCGTTTGCGCAATATTCCTGGATGTCCTCCAACGTTGCCGGCTTCAGAGCAGGTTGCTCTCGATGATCTTGAATTATATAACGCAGCATTACAAATGGCATTAACGCTTAAAAATCTTGGTTTTAATTTGAATTTTGCACCAATTGTTGATGTTAACTTGAATTCTGAACAGGGTATTATTGGTCGCCTGGGGCGTAGCTTTTCTTCCCAGCCCAAGGACATTATTCGGGCGGCCAAGCTGTTTGTCAAAGCGTTTAATGACCAAGGGATCGTAGCAGCATATAAACATTTTCCTGGTCATGGTAGTGCTATAGGTGATTCTCATTATGGTTTCGTTGATGTTACCAGCTCTTTTAATTCTACCGAACTAGAGCCCTATATTGCTTTATTACAGGAGCAAGATCAGCATGTAATGGTGATGACAGCTCATGTAATTAATCGTCAGCTTGATAGTAGTGGACTGCCTGCAACACTCTCACAGGCTATTCTTAACAAGCTTTTACGACAACAATTAGGTTACGACGGAGTAATTATTAGTGATGATTTACAAATGCATGCTATCAGTCATAGCTATGGCTTTGATCAGATGCTTGAGTTAACCATCAATGCTGGTGCTGATATGTTAATTTTTGCTAACCAATTGGCAGAGGTATCTGCTACAGAGGTTATTGACCGTATTGAAAGTCTTGTTGTATCTGGAGCAATACCGATGCAAAGAATTGAGCAAGCATTTCAACGTATTTGTAAACTCAAACACTTGCTTTAAACGAGCTATCGGAAGAGGGGTAGGGCTTATTTTTGTATGGCCTGTTTGCAATAACAGAAAAAAAACCAGGTCGACTTTCTCACTTTTCGTTGACTAGAGTTGCATAGTATATGCATAAGGGTTATTTAATGTATCCACAACATCACTGGATGAGAATAAAAAATATCGTGCTTCGTAAGTCTGTACTTTACACGATTATGGTTATATGTGGTTTAGTAAGTGGTTTTTCGGACAGTCAATTGTTGCACGCTATTGGATTGTTTGTTGCTGATTTATTTATAAAAATTTTTAAATGCATCAGTCTACCTATCATTGCACTATCAATTATAGTAACGTTGTCTGGTTATAGTTTTGATGGCAGCATGCGGAGTGTGTGGCGACGGACAATGACTTATACATTAGGAACAACAGTTGTTGCAGCTGCTATTAGTTGCTTGTTGTATCTAATAATTAATCCAGGGTTGATTGGTCATGTACATGAACCCAATGTTAAGACTTTAACCAACCAAGTCGACTATCTTCAGCACATTAGTAATCTTATTCCTGCAACAATTTTTTCTCCGTTTCTCGAACATCAGGTCATTTCTGTTTTATTCTTGGGAATCATCGTTGGTATAGCTATTCGCTTCATACCAGAGGAAGATGCAAAGAAAACGATTACCCAGTTTTTTCGTGGGGCGCATGGCTTGTTTATGGTCATCACTCATTGGGTTATTACCGTTATTCCGATTGGATTATTTGGTTTTATAACGACTACCGTTTTGCAATTGCGTAATGGCGCTGAGATTAAAGGGATTGGTGAATATCTACTGATCATCGTATTTGCTAACCTGATTCAAGGATTTATCATATTGCCACTGTGGCTTAAAATCAAAGGCAGGTCTCCATTCGTTGCTATGCGTGGAATGCTGCCAGCTTTGTCGTTAGCTTTTTTCTCAAAATCGTCAGTAGGCACTTTGCCCATAACGATTGAAACGATTGAAAAAAATTTACATATTCATCCGCAAATCAGTCGTTTTGTATTGCCGTTATGCACGAGTATTAATATGAATGGGTGTGCAGCATTTATTTTCACCACGGTGATCTATTTGATGCAAAATCATGGCATTAATGTTTCACTTGCATCAATGGGGTTATGGATTATCGTGGCAACAGTAGCAGCAATTGGTAATGCTGGAGTTCCTATGGGATGTTTTTTCCTGAGTGCTAGTTTGTTGGCTAGTATGAATGTTTCAATCACTCTGATGGGAATTATCTTACCTTTTTATAGCTTAATAGATATGTTAGAAACAGCATTAAATGTTTGGTCTGACGCTTGTGTGACGATAGTCGTTAATGATAAACAATCAGCAAGCTGAATACTGTTAGCTTATTGAATAGTGGTCTGTGGTACTAGGCTTTCGATAATAAACCACAGCATATTTCATAGTAAACATCAGCAAGTATTTCTAAATCGCGTCTGGCAACACATTCATTAATTTGATGAATGGTTGCATTGACTGGTCCGACCTCAACGACTTCTGTGCCATATGGAGCAATAAATCGCCCATCTGAGGTACCACCCGAAGTGGATAACTCAGGAGACAACCCAGTGACGTTATATATACTTTGAATAGTACGTTCTAATAACTCGCCTTGTGTGGTTAAAAAGGGTTCTCCACTGATACGCCACTCTATTGTGGGAAATAGAGCATGCCGATTGAAACATTCATGAACTCTTTGTTGAAGACTATAAGCATTGTGCTGCGTAGAATAGCGAAAATTGAGTTTTAAAGCTAAATCTGCAGGAATGATATTCGTTGATTCTCCTCCTGAAATAAGTTGGGTAATTTGTAATGAAGTTGGTGGGAAATAAGCGTCACCTTGATCCCAACGGATTGTTAGCAACTCGGCTAATGGAGGTATCATTTGATGTATGGGATTAATAGCTAAATGAGGGTAGGCAACATGACCTTGTTTTCCTTTCAAGCTGAGTACGCCATTCAGTGAACCGCGACGACCGATTTTGATGACATCACCTGTATAGGCCGTACTTGACGGTTCGCCAACAATGCAAAAATCTGGCTTAATTCCTTGCTTTTGTAATTCGCTCATTACATGTGGTGTTCCTAATAAGTAGTCATCACCTTCCTCACCACTGGTTATTAGAAATCCTAGCCGACCATTAAATGCGGTATGATTTTGAAGAAAACGTGAAGCAGCTACTAGCATACAGGCTATGCTACCTTTCATATCAGCTGTTCCGCGCCCATAGAGCATACCATTGTGTTCACGTAGTATAAACGGATCGCTAGCCCAGCTACTGAGCTCACCACAAGCCACAACATCGGTGTGACCTGCAAACAGTAACAAGGGACCGCTATCACCAATCATGGCAAAAAAATTAGATACGGGATAATGATCAAAACGTTGACATTTAAACCCGCGCATAGCCAAATAATGAATTAAATAATCTTGACATCCCGCATCATTAGGAGTGATTGAGGGATATTGGATTAAATTGCCAAGTAGCGTGATTAACTCATTCATGCGTGTACATCTCTTAGCAATTCATTGATGCTAACTTTTGCCCGTGTCTGCTGGTCAACTTGCTTTACGATTACCGCACAGTAAAGACTATATCTTCCATCCTCACTGGGCATATTGCCTGCAACGACTACAGAACCTGCGGGTATACGTCCATACGATATTTCACCAGTAAGACGGTTGTATATTTTAGTGCTTTGCCCGATATAAACGCCCATGGATAGTACTGAATCTTGTTCGATAATCACTCCTTCAACTATTTCTGAGCGAGCACCAATAAAACAATTATCCTCAATAATTGTGGGATTTGCTTGCAGTGGTTCTAATACACCACCAATGCCGACGCCACCAGATAGATGAACATTCTTTCCTATTTGAGCGCAAGAACCAACCGTCGCCCAAGTATCGATCATCGATCCTTCATCAATATAAGCACCAATGTTGACATATGAAGGCATTAATATCGAATTTTTTCCAATGAATGCACCACGTCTAACAATGGCATTGGGGACAATCCGTACACCCATTTGTTCATAATCACTAGGACTTAACCCACTAAATTTAAGTGCTATTTTGTCATAATACTGATTGGTAGAGCCTTCAATAATATGATTATCAAAAATCTTAAAGGATAATAAAATAGCTTTTTTGACCCACTGATGAACGACCCAGTGATTGTTTATTTTTTCAGCAATTCGAAGTTCGCCATTATTGAGTTGGCTAATGACCTCATTTATTGTCTGTTTAAGTACCATCGGAGCATTTTTTGAGTTAAACAATTGACGTTGTTCAAAATGTTCATCAATAATTTTTTCTAGAGTACACATTATTTTTTCCTAAAAAACTAGGGCGTGTTGACAATTCATCCACTCGCCTAGGTGCCGATTTGTTCGTGGCATCCAGGCATGGCCAAGTTAAAGATGAACTTGATTCATTGCCCTAATCTGTTGATTAATCATAGCAAACTCATCATATAACGATTCTAATATCAAGTATAAAACGAGTTTGTAATGGCTAGACTGATGGTCAGTGATGAGCTGTGGTCTAAACTGAAGGAGATCATGCTACAACATCAAATGTATGACAAGTCTAATCTTCGCATGATGGTTGAGACAATGTTCTATCGCATGCGTGTTGGCAGCTTTTGGCGAGACCTCCCCATAGAATAGTTGAAAACTGTAATGACTTTTTACATGGCTTATACGGCATATGATCTCAGGGGTGTCGCATTAAAATTTAATCAATCTGTTGTAGGTTGGGCCAAGGCCCTGTAGGATCTTCACTTTTTTTTAATCATGATGAAGGCCCCCAGGATAAGACCCAACCTACAACAGATTGATTAAATTTTAATGCGACAGCCGTGCATATGATCTCAGATTAGTTTGCAGCGATTATTATACCGAGTATACTTAATGATTTGTTTGACTTGAGTTGATGATGCGTCTGTTAGTTACCGGTGCTGCTGGATTTATAGGATTTCACGTTGCTAAAGAGCGTTTGCAGCAAGGTGATGTAGTCATTGGCATAGATAATTTAAATGATTATTATGACGTCGGTTTAAAGCAGGCAAGGCTTTCACAACTTAGATTATTTCCCAACTTTATATTTTATCAGGCTGATATTTGCGATTTATCTGTGATCGATAAGGTGTTTGCCAATCATAAACCTCAGCGAGTCGTTCACTTGGCAGCTCAGGCAGGGGTGCGATATTCTTTAGAAAATGCTCATATCTATGTGCAATCAAATCTAGTAGGTTTTACCAATATTATTGAAAGTTGTCGCCACTACCAAATTGAGCATTTGGTTTATGCTTCGACCAGTTCAGTCTATGGAGCGAACAGCTCACAACCTTACCGGGAAGAAGATAGCACTAATCATCCATTAACGATTTATGCTGCTACCAAAAAAGCGAATGAATTAATTGCCCACTCGTATTCGCATCTTTACCAACTGCCAACAACCGGTTTGCGTTTTTTTACTGTTTATGGTCCATGGGGAAGGCCTGATATGGCGTTTTTTTCATTTACCCGCGATATTTTAAATGACAATCCTATCAAGGTATATAATTTCGGTTCTATGCAGCGCGATTTCACTTATATTGATGATATAGTTATCGGTATTTCGCGAGTAGTGGATAAGCCAGCTGCTACCAATAACGAATGGCAATCACAATTTCCACATGCAGCTAGTAGCCTTGCGCCTTATCGTATTTATAATTTAGGTGGTGGTCATCCTGTAAATTTAATAAATTATATTCATGCAATTGAACAAGCTACCGGAAAACAGGCTATCAAAGAGCTATTGCCTATGCAGAAAGGAGATGTTCTTTCAACATGTGCAGATACTGATAATTTCGAACACGATTTTGCTTACAAGCCGAGTGTGACTGTTCAAGAAGGTATTCAGCGTTTTGTTGAGTGGTATAAAGCTTATTACTGTTAGATTAGTTATGCCTTGCCTCACTCGCATGTACAAGTAGCAATTCAATACCTATTAATTTGAGTGACTATAACCTATGACTATAGATGTGAAGCTTCTCTTGAGCAAGCCCGTTATACCTGTGATATTAAATTTGATATTGATTTTGTTGATCATTTCGCAGTTAGTATTGGAATGTCAATGGTTATATCGAATGTCTAGATTAGAGTCATCGCAGGGAAAATCAACCGTCGCTATAAGAACTGGGAACACGAAAGAACGACGAACATTGGTAAATCTTGATTTTTTTGGTGAATATTTAATCGAAACAGAGAATGAGAAGAAAGTCGTACCATCTACTTTAAATCTTGATGTAGTTGGTGTTATGTTTGCTGATGATGAGCAATCTTCACAAGTGATTATACGTACAGCCAATGGGCAGGAAAAAATTTTCCGTGCTGGTGATAGCCTTTCCAATGATGCTGTCATTAAACGCATAACTCAAGAAGGTCTTCTGATTCTTCATAATGGTGCGATTGAGCGTGTTAGCTTGCCAAAAAATGAATTAATTTTTGAACCAATCGCCAAATCATTGGTGGAGGATTAGCATGAAGCTTATTATAAATACTATAATTCTAATCATCGAAATGGTTGCTCTCACTGCTTGTGTAACCAGTCAGTTTAATGTCAGACAAGGAATTAAAAGTTTTCAGGTTCAAAATTATAGAGAAGCGTTCATTCATTTGAAGCCAGCGGCAGAGCATGGGCAAGCAGATGCACAATATGCGATTGGTTATATGTATTATTATGGACAAGGTGTGGTCGAGAATAAGGAACAGGCATGGTATTGGATCAATCAAGCGGCTCATGCCGGTCAAGTAGACGCTATTGCAGCGTTAAAATTATTAGTTCCGAATCAGATTGTGAATAATAAGCCATAAGCGATGGTGGGTCGTCAGTGTGGGGATGGTTCTTAAACATCCCCTGCATTCCAATTCGATACTACTGATTGCCGGATAGTTAACAACAAACGTTGTTCTGCAACGCACTGTCGATCAAATGTTTATTGATATCAAGATCTAGCTCGGTATGGATCGATTGATTGTTTTTGAAGTCTATCTCTCGAAAACCAGCTAGTTTGGTGCGCATGTTTTGTTGATGGTTAATGACTTGATGAACTCTGTTTACAGTGAAGAGACCCAATAATAAAGCTGCTGCAGTAAGCAGGGTTTGGCTTAGTGTTGATGCAATCACTAGACCTAACGGAGCCAACACTCCACCAATGGCTAGCATGATACCCGCGCAAAGGGCGCCAGCTAAGCTTGAAAGCAATAGATTGTTTTTGTTGTCTTTGAATATGGATTGTTTTGGCCATGACTCAAGAAATGCGATATCTTCAAAACTAATGTGTTTAAAAAGGTCAATTTGTGATTGGCTATGTTGAAGCAGATGTTCTGAAATAGCGACTATATCTTGTTGAGCTATCGATAAAACTGTATTTTTTTTAATATCTGAGATTATTTTTTTTAGTTGTATTATTTTTAAATCTCTATCGTCAATATTACCATTGCATACCAGGCGCTCTTTTAATCGGTTAAATGCAGATAATGATACGCTATCTTCTTTCAATATTTCTTCGATTAGATAAAAAATTTGGTCAGAGTTGAGGCGTTGACGTACTTCTTGCTTTAATTGATTAAAATTTAGTTCATCGCCTTGTTTATTTAGATCCGTTGCTAGCAAAGACTTATGGCTGATATAGGTGACTTCACGGTTATCTGGTGCTGCATTTGTATTGCGTATGATTGTGATTATATAAGGTCGTTTTCGTTCATCATTAGGGACTGGATTGATTCTATGAATACTAGAGTCATCTCTTAAATAATTGATGCTTACACCACAAAGTTTATCATCGGCGTCAAGGTAGCTAAAGCTAAGGTTATTATTCAAATCTTGGGTCGAGTTTTCAGCAATCGCATCACTATAGGCTTGACAAAGAAAGGTAGAAGAAAGATAAGTTGCTGGGAAGAAATTTCCATTCAACATGCCTTGAGTATAGGATACTGCATTCGATGGATCCAAGTGAGTTCGGTTCGCCAATCTGGTTTTCATTTCTTCACTGCAAATTTTTGTATTTACATAGCATGTTCTAGGTAAGTCTAGTAGGATTTGTTGATCATATTTCTGTATGTTTTTCACTGATGTTTCGTTTCTAGTCGTATAAAAGTCTGAGCTTAGCCCAAGCTGTTGGACAACTTCGATAAAATTACCGTTAAACTTTTTAAAGCATGTCATAAGCTGCTCCCAGAGTCGATATTGTTATGCCGTTTGAGTCAGTGATTGTTTTTTTAGATAATTGTATCTTGTTTTGGTTTCAATGTATATCTTTTGTTCACAACAAGCCGGGTCTATGAGGAGGGGGATGCAGGCCGGGGGGCTAACAATAGCTGAGAATCCCAGTTCTGCATTACTTGTTATTAGAAAGATTGTTTAGAATTCATTCTACTGCCTAAGTGCCGCGACTTGTTCCTGAGCGATCCACACGAATTTACTCATATATTCCTTGCTCCAATTGAGAGTCTATGACCATCTGGAGCAAGCGCTTATAAGCGCTCAAGAGATGTTTCTTAGAAAGAACGGGATGTTTTTTTAGAGTGTCCCTGCCTAAATACACGATGGATAACGAAGCTCTAAATTTGGCAGAATGAGCCTGAAAATCAGTGGCTTTATCGTATGCGTTCGGCTAAATACGGTTTGCATTTAGGTTAAACGGCAATAGAGCC
>JBMLTO010000014.1:0-9670 GCA_049239925.1 Legionella sp.
AAGATCCTACAGGGCCAAGGCCCAACCTACAACAGATTGATTAAATTTTAATGCGGCAGCCGTGTGAAGATGAACAATTATTCTGCTCTAACAAGATACCAGTTTCTACTAATATCTGAGATAATCCCTTCGAACGAAACAGAACGAACCTCGCCCCACAGAACAAAAAACAAACAAAAAGAATTAATACAAAATAAAATGGATTCCATTTTATCTTGTTTATGATATAATTTAGATGTTTGATTACTATCACTTAGGAGAATTTATGTTCTTTGCACCTCAAGAAAATCGCACGCATAATCCTATTGCATCACAAATTGAGAGCATTAAAAATGAACAAATTATATTTGATCCTGCCAGTCAAATTCACAATGATTTATTAATACAATGTAATGACATAGTAACTAGCAAATTATATGAACTACAATCCATTGATAGAAAAATAGTCTTAGGCTTCGCTTTAGGCAGTATATCCTTTGCTTTATCATGGTTTATGCCATTTGCATCTATAGCTGCTTGCTCGCTTATGTATGCTAGTTATCAGTTAGGCCTGAGAGAAAATAGCTATCAAGAATTTAAACATGCCATAAATAATTTAGCCTGGTGCTGCCAATGGAGTATTGTTGGAGAACAAACGTTTACTCAATTAATCTCCCTATCTTCTATCAACCAAATGCTAAAAACATTATCGGTACATACAACACGCGAACAATTGTTAAGCTGCGTAGCCCCCCCCTACCAACAAGCCGTAACAGAATATCAACAAAAAGTGCGTGCTGAGCAAACTCTGCAACTTTTTGGTGAACAGTTAAATGCAGAACAAACTACCGCATACACCAAAGTTTATGGTTATGACCAATGTGGCATTTTTGATCTCATAAAAACAGCTTTTCTAGTTATAAAATATGGTCTTCATACAGCCAAGCAATCGTTCTTTAATCAGCAAGAAGAATCACCCATAGCAGTAGAACAACAACGCTTTGCCACTTGAAAAAAAGACCAGGTATAACTGGTCTTACCACCTATAGCCAATTAAGTCATTTTACGCTGGATGATAAAACACTGATGTATACGAGCGTTCCTCTTAAAATCGACATCAATCGTTTCATGACTGATATCTGCCACACGATATTCATCAAAAATAGTGGCAGATAGCTTGAATTGACGCATATTGGTAGAAAAATACAACAAACCACCCTCCGCCAATAAGGCAACAGCAGCGTGAATCAGTGATTCATGATCACGTTGAATATCTAACGTCGTTGTCATTCGCTTGGAATTAGAAAAACTAGGCGGATCAAGAAAAATAACATCAAAACGCTCGTGAGCTATATGTAGCCACTTCATACAATCAAATTGAATAAACCGATGCGATGCTAATGGCAATTGATTAGCCATAAAATTATCTTTAGCCCAGCTCAAATAGGTGTTTGATAAATCGACATTTGTAGTGACTGCACCAGCCAAAGCAGCATGAATACTAGCCGTTGCGGTATAACAAAAACAATTTAAAAAGCGAATACCTACCGCAAGCTTTGCAAATTTAAATCGTAATAGGCGATGATCTAAGAAAAGCCCTGTATCAAGATAATCATGCACATTAACTAAAAGCTTGGCTCTGCCTTCGTTAACCATCAATTTTTTCTGAGTTTGTGCTATCTTCTCATACTGATTAATACCTTTTTGCTGCTGGCGTTTCTTAACAACAATATTCTTAGCAGCAATCTTAAGAATTCTGGGAACAACCTGTAATACCTCCAAACTACGCTGTTCTACTTTTTTTGTATCGATACTTGCAGGAGCAACATATTCTTGTAGTACAACATGATCATTATAAATATCAATGGCAAATGAATATTCGGGCAAATCAGCATCATATACCCTATAACAAGAAACCTGTTTTTTATTTGCCCACTTTTGCAAATGGCTATAATTTTTTTGGAGACGATTTGCAAACATTTGGGCACCAGGCGACCAATGGTCATTGGCTAAATCACGCAATTGATTATTGGTCAGCTCTAAACAATACAACTTACATTCCAACGCCCCATTATATAAACGATATTGTTTATACGAACGCAAACCAACCGCTTTTGCCAATAGAGGCTCCGAACAAAGGAATGCAGCCTGCCATCCACTATAGTTTTGGTACAAAGTCTGGCCTATTTCTTGGTATAGAGAAGTCAGCTCGGAAAACTCTCCCAAGCGTTCACCATAAGGAGGGTTCATGATTAACAAACCATGAGGATGACTAGCCTTGCAAGCGATAATAGGCTTAGACTCCAATTGCAACATAGACAAGACACCAGCTCGCTCAGCATTATTAGAAGCTATAGCAATTAACAAAGGATCTATATCGCTGGCACTTAATTGAATGACCACTGAATGTCTCTGCGTTTGAGCTTGTAAGCGTAGATCATTCCATAACTGAGGCAGGTGGTAATTCCAATGCTGCAAAGACTGATCCTCTCGCAATAAACCAGGTGCCATATTAGCCGCAATCATTGCTGCCTCAATAACAAGAGTACCGGACCCACAGAAAGGATCATGCAACGCATAACCCTGCTTAGCTAACTCATGCCAATTAGCACGAGCAAGCATAGCAGCAGCTAAATTTTCTTTTAAGGGAGCATTACCAGCTTCAATTCGATAACCGCGTTGATGCAAACTGTATCCTACCATATCAAGACTGACAGTAAGCGTATGATGTTTCAAATGAGCATGAATTAGTATTTGCGGACAAGAGCGCTCGATAGAGGGTCTAACGCCTAGTACATCTCGAAAACGATCAACAATAGCATCTTTAATAAGCTGCGCACCAAACATCGAATTACGAATAAATGAAGAAGAACCATGAAACTCAATGGCCAACGTCTTATTAGCATTGAAAACAGCTTCCCAAGAAAAGTGATTACAGAGATGATAAATATTTTTCTCATCATTCACTATACCACTAAACAAGATAAGCTGAACCCGACTAGCCAGACGAGACCAAATACACAAGTTATAAATAAGTGCCAAATTAGCCTCACCATAAACGCCATTTGGAGTGACACGGCTGGCAACAAATCCTAAACGGCGAAGCTCATCTTCCAATAAATATTCTAAGCCTTTTGCACAACTAACAAATAAATTAAAAATCATTGTATGTTTGCCCTTAAAAAGCGAAATAATGCTTTTGCAGCACCAAGATGCAATCCTTGAAGATGCTCATCGACTGCTTTTTTTATTAGTTGCCGTAATAGTTGGACATCAACCAATGGATGGCAAGTAATATAAGCAGTTAAAGCCTCTTTGCCATCATGAATTAGGCGATCCCGCCATAATTCAAGCTCATGGAATTTGGCAGTTTGCGCACTATCCTCTGCCTGTTCTTGTTTATAAGCAGCAATAATCGCCTCGCTATCAGCTGAACGCATAAGCTTCCCTATGAGCTGTGCTTGTCTCCTCACAGCGCCATGACTCTTTAATGATTTAGCCTCGACAATCGCTTGCTTTAATTGAGTAGTCAATGGCAAGCGTTCTAACTTAGCCATACTCAAACCAATAAGCTGAACGCCTACTTTTTGCAACAGATCGGCTTCTCGCTTCAGTTGTGATTTACTTTTAACGTCATCCATTCAAACAGCTTATGTTAATAATGATATCGCGATTATATAGCAGAGAAGAGCTCTTTGGCGAATACACCAACCAGCTAAATATTGATGTATATAATGCCACTACTTTTTCAGACAATAAAATTTAGCCTCTAGTTCCTAAAGTGTTAAAATAAACCGATGGAAAAACAAAAAACACATATTTTTGCGATATGTTGACACTTGCCAAATCGCCAGGCATTACCCCATCAGCAGTGGTTATGGATGCTTGGTATTCAAGTTTGTGGCAAAAAACGGCCGCATTGATTATGTGACAACGAACATGAAGCACCCAACCCGTGAGCAAGTGAAACACATCAGGGATGGACGTTGGTCAGTCGAAGTCTATCATCGAGATAGTCAAACAAACATGTGGAATAGAGCGCGATTCAAGAACAAATCAAAATATTAATGCTTCAAGCCGTATGAGCTAAGTGCGAAACTCGTGTAATTATTAGAGCCAACCACATTGCCTGGCAGGAGCTTAAAAATACCGCTGCTTAAGATTGATCGCGCCCAACATGAGTTATTAGTTAACTTTAAGTAAAATTTACACACAGATATCCAAGGAAAGATCAGCCCCCTCTACCACACTGGGAGCTTTGATAGTATGATTTTGCCTTTCACGAGAGAGGTAATGGTACGGATGTCTATTCTTTATAAGATATAAAACCTTGTTTTATATCTCTTTTTTTAAATATTTGACGGGATAGGTCAAGACCTGACCCTCATTCGCCGTGAATAATTGATTCATTATTGCTTATGATTACTTAATGATGAAGAAGAATCATCAGAATCATTTTTGTTGTTATTAATCGATTCCGGGCCAAAAGAATTGTAAATTTTACTTCCGGCAGAAAAAATACTCAAACCAACTACTGTGCTAAGCATCATTTGGCCAGTATCTTTTAGCACATGCTTAAAAAAAGGCCCTAAAATCTTTGGAGCAGATCCCATTAAAATTATTTCCTTACATAGATTAACACTTTTTAGATTATAGCAATTTTGAACACAAACATAAACAAAAACTATTCATGTAGATAATGAAAAACACTGACCAAATAAAAAAACAATATTCGGTCTAATATTGTAATCAATCTTTCTTTTGGGATGATAAACTATTTTTAGATGGTGAATCGGCCACCGAATCATCAGCTACCGGCTCTGCTGAACGAGTCGACTCCATTGTTTTTTTCGAATTTGAAAATAAACCAAGTCTGCTTGCAAGAGGTTTTAACGGTTCATTGCCTAAAACTGCACCAACCCCCGAAACCAATGAAAAAATAGACGCAGTCCTGATCGAACGAATAGGCCCAATAACCGCAAATGATTTTAATACAGACTTCACCGAATCAACAGGAGGGCGCTCTCTCAGCTGAGAGACCATGCTGCTCATCATATCAACTGTTCCTGTTATCTCTAAGTTACCGCTACGCACTGTTGTTTTCAATAACTGAATATCTCGATAATAACTGAGTGGATAAGTAAATACAGAAGCAGCTATACCACTAATAGCACCAGAAATAAAATGATTAGCCCGTTCATCATCAAACGGCATTAATGAAACCATTTTATCTTCCAGAAGACAAAGAGCAGCATAATTCACTAACCCGGAATTGAAACGAGACACAAAACCTAGCCTTGTCAAACTAAACAAATTATGGGGTGTTTTCCAATTAAAATTTGGTTGAATAATCTGAGCTTTTAACAGTTGAGAATAGCTATCGGACACTTGAGTTACCATGGTATCACCTAATGCGACAGCAGCAACATAGCTTAAGTTAGCAAGAGCAGTCTTCTTTTTTTGATGAGATTCCGTTTCTAAAATCGTAGCAGTATCCTGCATAGCAATTTCACTAGCCTCAATCAGCTCAGCTTTCTTAGTACCGGTAACGTACGCTGAACGCATGGTTGAACCAGCAATATTTGAACTCAATCCTGAGTATAAATGCCTTACCATAGACATCATACCAACAGGACTATTCGGCGACGAAGGAAATAACTGCCCTGATTTTGTATAATTCAATATGACTGTATTCAATGGACTTTGTACCAATGAAATGGAAACACTCGTAAACAGTAAAACCGTTGTAAAATTGGCTGCTTGCCAACCAACATTGGCTAAAGTATTTTCACTGGGCGCATAAACAGGTGAGTGTGTTGAAGTTTTAGGTGCAGACACCAGAATTTTATTCTCATCCATAACGTCTCTCTGTTTTATTTATATACATAATATATAGCACACAGACATTAACAAAACATTAACACGAATTAATTATCAAAAAAACTATCTGTTTGATTTATCGACTTTAGCCATTTTTCTCAGGGCGAACGGTCCTGGGAAAAATGGCTAAAGTCGAATAATTTTAAAATATTATATTATCCCAAACCTATTGCTGTCTTTGAGCTAAATAGCCTATTATTGACGCGAAAACAATAAAATAAAAACAAAAATGAATAAAAAAAGAACAGAGAACAGTCTATACCTGATCGTGATCGCGTTGATACTGCTTGTCGTTTGCATTTTTTATACATTTAATGGAAAATCAGCTCGTGCAAAAGTTATTCTGCACGAATTGAATGGGCAAGACATGCCTTTTTCCTCATTAGTCGGCAAATGGGTCTTTATTAATTATTGGGCTAGCTGGTGCAAACCTTGTTTAGATGAAATAACGGAGCTGAACGACTTTTATAGACTGAACAAAGACAAAAATGTTGCTTTATTTGCTGTTAATTATGAACATCTGACCTTATCAAAACAAAAACAACTGATTACCCAATTAAACATAAACTATCCCAACTTAAAAAAAGATCCAGCCAAAGAACTTAATATAGAAGAAGTAAACTCAGTGCCAGTAACAATTGTATTTAATCCCCAGGGATTGTTCGTAAAAACGTTATACGGCCGACAAACTGCTAGTAGTCTAAACAAAGTAATGGTTAATCCGAATTGAATAAACGGTTTCTTTCGCTGCTGGTGAGGCTGACCAGTAACTGCCAACCTGTTTCTGTCGTTTTTTCATCGATAACTGCATCCATTTCGTATAATTGTGCTCGAAGTTTTCCTCTATTAGCATCCAAATGAATTTCTTCTTTAATTATTTCACCATATAACTTCTGCGCAATTGTCTGCCGTAACAGATCAATACCATCAGCACTTCGTGCTGAAAGCCAAACTTTACAATGATCTACACTACAATCTACTGTTGCTTTCCATCCTTCCTGTAAATCAATTTTATTGAATACTTGAATTACAGCCATAGAATCAGCTCCAATATCCTGCAGTACCTTCTCTACAGAAAGAACATTATCACGCCAATTTAAATCAGAAACATCAATAACATGTAGTAGCAAATCTGCTGATAACGTTTCTTCAAGCGTCGCACGAAAAGCATCCACTAAATGATGGGGCAGATCGCTAATAAACCCGACAGTATCAACGATAATTGCAGCATTCGCGCCGGGAATATCGAGCTTACGCATGGTCGGATCCAACGTGGCAAATAATTTATCTGCAGCATAAGTTTCACAACCAGTCAGTGCGTTAAATAAAGACGACTTACCTGCATTAGTATAACCAACCAAAGAAATGGTAGGCATTGCCGCTTTCATTCTTGCCTGCCTATTTTGATCTCGGCTTCGTCTAACTTTTTCTAACTTTTGATTAATCGATCGAATCCTCTCTCGTAACAAACGACGGTCTGTTTCAAGTTGAGTTTCACCTGGTCCACGTAAACCTATACCACCTTTTTGCCGCTCTAAATGAGTCCATCCACGGATCAAACGCGTAGACATATGCTGCAACTGAGCTAACTCTACTTGCAATTTTCCTTCAAAAGTACGAGCACGCTGTGCAAAAATATCAAGAATTAAACCACTACGATCAACTACACGACATTGAAAAAGTCGCTCTAAATTCCGTTCTTGTGAAGGGCTAAGCTCATGATTAATCAGCACTAAATCAGCCTGGCAAGAACGGACCAAGTCGCGAACTTCTTCAGCTTTTCCTAAGCCCATGTAGTATTTTGCATCAGGATGTGCGCGAACACCCTGCACGGCTCCAACTATTTGTGCATCAGCAGAAATAGCAAGCTCCTTGAATTCAGAAAAAGCAGGCATAACATTCATAGCAGGCTTAGCCAATTGCACTAGAATAGCTTTTTCCCCACCCTGCGGACGCTCAAACAAAATAAATCCTCTATACATTCAAACAAGCTAATAACGGCATGACTGACTATAACTATCGTTTAATACCGTCTCATGCTTATATTCTGCCACAAATAAATAGCTTCTGTGAATCAATCATGAGAAGGAACAACAGTAGATATAGCATGCTTATAGATCATTTGCGTAATTGAACTTTTAAGCATGATAACCTGCTGATCAAAATTATCGATCATTCCGTGTAGTTTTATCCCGTTCACTAAGAATATTGAAACAGGAACTTTTTGATTAACGAGCCTACTTAAAAAACTATCTTCTAACATTTTAGCTGACATTGCCTACTCCTTATAATTTTTATTATTACGGCAAAAATATAAATTATTTGTCGACAATATAATCAATAACTTTAGCAATAGAACGTTATTTACCACTCAAGGACTAACTAACCATCAATTTTTTAAATGTAAACATTAACCAATAAAACATAGCAGACAAGCAAAAAAACCTGTGATGACCGGAAAAGCAACAATCGATTATCCATTGATGTTTTTGAAAAAAATATGCTGGTTAACGGTTTACAAACGATAGTTTTCTCTACTTGGAGATTACAAAATTTGTTTACAGATAATATCAAGGTCAACTATGCTAAAGATGTAATATTTAATGATCTTGGTTTTCTAATGCATTCATCAGCGGAGAAAAAACTATGGATAATATCAGTCAAAAAGCCTCTAAACTCAGTGCCAAATCAGAAACAATAGCCGATACTGCAAATGATTTAATTCATGAAGGAATTAAATTTGCCAGTGATTTCTATGGAGAAAGAAAAGAAAAAATAAACACTGCACAACAAACTGCAAAAGAATATACAGATGAACTAGCAACCAAAGTGAAAAAAAACCCTCTAACCTCTGTATTAATTGCAGCCGGAGTAGGCTTTCTTATTTCATCCATGCTTAAAAAATGATAGAAACTATAGAAGAGTTACAACGTTTAATTTTAAATAAGTGGGGTGTGTTCACCTCACTCTGTTCATTAATTAATTTAGAGGCTAAATTAGCGCGCTTAAGTTTACTGCCATTAATGATCACCTTACTGATATTGATAGGAGCATTAGTAAGCCTTTGGTTGCTGTTAACAACTCTTTTAACCTACTGTTTTTGGCTTGTTTTTCAAAGTGTAGGATTTGCATTATTCTTAACTATAATAATTCATATATTAATACTCGTTATACTCATAAAATTCTTAATATTTAACTTAGCGAATATAAGCTTTGTTAAAACACGGGCTTATTTTACTACTCGTGGAGAACAAAAGAACCATGAAGACCAAACAGCTAAGATTAGCAATCAAAAATGTAGATAAACAGTTACTGTTTTATCAAAAACAAGTAATGATTCATCAATATCATTTAACAAAATTTTTTGGCGATAAAACATGGTTGCCACTACTGCTATTAATACCATTTTTTATAACCGGTTTTTCTTTAAGCAAACGAAAATATGCAGGTTTGATGATAAAAAAACTATATCAATTTACTGCCCTAAGTCTAATATCAAGTATAAGTAATAAAATTGAAATTGCTTTAAAAACAAAATATTAGGGCGTGTTGACAATTCATCTACCCACCTACGCGCCGCGAACCAGTTCTGAGAGTTCCACACGAATAGTTAGCTTAAGGCATTGAAAAGATAAGCTAAAAAACTGAATGTGCCTGGTGATTATGATCAACTAGCGTTTTCAGACATTATGAAATCGACACCATGCAGCAGATGAAATTATTACATAAAGAAGTCCAAAAAGAATTACCTTTTATTCTTATAGAGTAGAGCTGCGTTCTTCGTGAGTTGTTCGCAGCCCCCTCGTTAGAA
>JBMLTO010000015.1:0-14547 GCA_049239925.1 Legionella sp.
GACCTTAGCCTGGGGGCCTTCATCATGATTAAAAAAAGTGAAGATCCTACAGGGCCTTGGCCCAACAACAACTACAACAGATTGATTAAATTTTAATGCGACAGCTGTGCCGAGAACTGTTTATCAAGTCGCAACGCATTATAATTAATGCTATGATCAACGTTTTTGAGCGAAAAGGACCTAACGTCATGTGGTTTAATAATATTCTAATTTATCAATACGAACTTGCAAATGATCTCGATATCGGCATGGCTCTCACTGAAGAAATAATGAAACCCTGCCCACCACATGCAAGATTTATTTATGGTTGGTTGCCTGTTTTAAATGATCAACTAGTACATGAAATTGCTGGCAGTTCATTAATTTGCATGGGTAAAGATGAACGCATATTACCAAGAACCGTTATCAATCGCTTTCTTCTTGAACGCGTACAAGCCCTAGAAACCCAACAGGGTCGTACTATAAAACGAGCTGAAAAAGCTCAAATGGCCGAAGATATAGAGTTTGAACTACTGCCAAAATCATTCTGCGTTCAAAAACGCTTACCAGCAATTATCGATACTGTCACTAAACGTTTAATGATTAATACCGCCAGTAGTAGCCAAGCAACCCAACTCACCTCTCTATTAAGAAAGTCATTACCTGGTTTACATCTTGAACCTATCGCTACGCAAGAAAATTTAGCATTGCGCTTTACTGAATGGATTAATAATCCGAGTACATTACCACCTGTTTTTCAATTGGCATCAGATTGCATATTACTTGCTCTAGATGATGACAAAAAACGTTTCAATTGCAAAGGTTGTGAATTACCAGCCAATGAGGTTCTTGCATTATTATCGCAAGGTCTTGCAGCTGCAGAAATTTCTATTATTTGGAATGAACGAATTCAATTTACATTAACCCACGAATTTACGTTTAAACGCTTAAAATGTCTTGATTATCTTGTTGATGACTTTAATGAAATCCGCCAACAAGACGATGAAGCACAACAGCGGGATGCAGCACTTGCATTATTATCAGGTGAATTAAGGAACTTGATTAATGATCTAATCGCTTGTTTAGGTTCTCCTACCCAACAATAATGACTACCGCAGTTGAATTAATGAATACAGCAAGCAATCAAACTAATTGTTGCTTGCTAACCTTCCCTGTAGACAGAGACCATCAGTGTTTGTCATCAGTTGTTGACCAATAACCTCTTTCTTTCTGACTGTTTATCTAAAAGAAGACCCTCATTCGTTATAGCTTCGAGGGCAAACCGGCATGATAGGTTGCTTGATAAACAGCTTTAACTTCTTCTGCTGCATGAGTTAAACCTAACCCTAAATTAGCCTGATAAAGTATAACCATCGCTGATCTAGCACTAGGTGCCTGAGGGTAAGTTTTTATTAAATAGCTAGCCCTCCCCGCTGCAGCCACATACATTTTTTTAGAAAAATAGTACTTGGCTGCATTGAGCTCACGCCTGGCGAAAATATTACGCAAATAAATCATACGTTGTAAAGCATTAGCTTTATACTTGCTTTCAGGAAATCGTTCTACTAACGCTGCGAAATCAAGATAAGCCTGAGACTGAGAGCCTGGATCCCTCAAAGACTCATCAATGGATAAAAGATTAGCTAACGTACCACGTGTTTGTTGGAAATTAGCTAGTGCCTTCATATAATAAGCATAATCGACGTGTTTAGCTCGAGGATATAAATGAATAAAACGTTCTGCCGAAGCAGCAACCGACGCATATTCACCTTTTTGATAATAAGCACTGATCAAGTTTATTTCAGCACTTTCAGCCTTTTCACTGAATGGATACATAGTTTCTAATGCTTCCAAACGTTTTATTGCATTTGAATAGTCACCTTTAGCGATCGCATGATCAGACTCTGCATATAATTGCTCTGCAGAGACCCCTTCAAAAGGATTATAATCTTCGTTATTTCCCCACCACTTGCTGCACCCTGACGATAACAGTAAAACAACGCATGGAATCAAAAATTTAATTTGTTTCATTAACAATACCTTTAAACTTGCTGCAGAAGATAAAAATTCACCAGTATAGGTTCAGCGCCTATCCCAATTGTTGAATATACTTTTCGCTTTGACCTAGGATATTTAATAAATCCCACAGAATATACCCTCAGCTATAGCGATATTATACCGATTGCCAATGATTTTGCGAATGCTATATAAAGATCTAGTTAAAAAATGTTTGCATATATGAATCAGTTGCGATAAGATTCATCTCGGAAGCTTGGCAGAGCGGTTGATTGCACTGGTCTTGAAAACCAGCGACCCGAAAGGGTTCCAGGGTTCGAATCCCTGAGCTTCCGCCAAATCAGTAACAACTTATTTATTCATCATCTAGCCATCTGTTATTTTTTGATATTAAATCTATTTCTTTTAAGCACTGTAAAAGACTTTTTATTTTATCAATTGGCCAACTATTCGGTCCATCACTAAGCGCTTGATCTGGGTTAGGATGAGTTTCCATAAAGATGCCGGCAATCCCTGCCGCAACGGCTGCACGTGCTAATACAGGGATAAATTCCCGTTGACCACCGGAGACGCCATTATGACCTCCTGGAAGTTGTACGGAATGTGTTGCATCATAAATAACAGGACAACCTGTTTCACGCATAATTTTTAGCGATCGCATGTCTGATACCAAATTATTATAACCAAAACTTGCTCCGCGTTCACAGACCATAATGTCATGATTACCACCTGCCTTCGCTTTAGCGACAACATGTTTCATGTCCCATGGAGAGAGGAATTGTCCTTTTTTAATATTAACAGGCTTATGCGTTGCTGCTACAGATTGAATAAAATTAGTTTGTCTACAAAGAAACGCAGGCGTTTGTAAGACATCAACTACACTTGCTACTTCTAGCAAGGGAGTGTCCTCATGAACATCTGTCAGAACAGGAATATTGATTTGAGCTTTGACTTTTTCTAAAATTGCAAGCCCCTTTTCAAAACCTGGCCCCCGATAACTAGCCAAGGAAGAACGGTTCGCCTTATCAAAAGAGGACTTATAAATCAAAGGTATTCCTAATTCTAAACAAAGCTCTTTAAGATAACCAGCAGTATCCAGTGCTAACATTTCACTTTCGATGACACAAGGACCAGCTATTAAAAATAGTGGTTTATCTTGACCTATCTCAAAACCACATAAGTTCATAGTAAATCCTTGGATAATTGATGTTGTTGACGAGCAGCCAAAACAAATTGTTTAAATAATGGATGACTATCTCGTGGAGTCGATGTAAATTCAGGATGAAACTGACAAGCCAAAAACCATGGGTGATCAGGGAGTTCAATTATTTCCACCAAGTTTCCATCAGCTGAACGCCCTGAAATCACTAAACCCCGTTCTACTAAAGAATCAATATATAAATTATTCACTTCATAGCGATGCCTATGACGTTCGACAATTTGTCGATTATTATAAACTTCCATTGCTAAGGAATTTGGTTCTAATGCACAGAGTTGCGCACCTAACCGCATGGTGCCACCAAGATTGCTATTCTCATCTCTAATATTGATACTGCCGTCCTGTTCCATCCATTCACTAATTAAAGCAATCACAGGGTATGGTGTGTTTTTATCAAATTCAGTTGAATTTGCGCTACTCAATCCAGCAACATTACGTGCAAATTCGATTAAGGCCGTTTGCATACCCAAGCAAATCCCTAAAAATGGAATTTTATTTTCTCTGGCAAATTGAATAGCTTTTATTTTACCTTCAATGCCTCGCTCACCAAAACCACCTGGCACCAGAATAGCATCAACATGACTTAACATTGAACTATCATGCTTTTCTATCAGTTCAGCATCGATATAAAGTATTTCCACCTTAGTCTGTGTGTGAATACCAGCATGAATTAATGCCTCATTTATCGATTTATACGCATCATTTAATTCTACATATTTACCAACCATAGCCACTTTAATAGTCATATCTTGGATTTGTTGAGCATCAACAACTGATTGCCATTCACTTAAATCAGCAGGCACAACATTTAATCCTAATTTTTTAACAACTATTTCATCTAACCCTTCTGTGTGAAGAATGATTGGTATTTGATAAATACTTTTAGCATCTTGTAATGAAATAACCCCTTCTTTTTCTACATTAGTAAATAACGCAATTTTTGATCTATCATGAGTTGATAAGGGTTGCTCTGAACGACAAATTAATACATCCGGCTGGATACCGATTGAGCGTAATTCTTTTACCGAATGTTGTGTAGGTTTCGTTTTAGTTTCACCAGCAGTAGCGATATATGGGATTAGCGTTAGATGAATAAACAGACTGCGTTGCGCGCCTAATTCCATACGTAACTGACGAATGGCTTCTAGAAAAGGCAATGACTCTATATCACCAACCGTGCCGCCAATTTCGACCATCGCGACATCGTAGGTATCCGCACCTTCTTTGATACAACGTTTTATTTCATTGGTAATATGAGGAATAACTTGAACAGTTCCGCCAAGATAATCTCCACGTCGTTCTTTTTTAATGACATTGTCATAAATTTTACCGGTAGTAAAATTATTAAGTTTGGTCATCGTTGTCCGCACAAACCGCTCATAATGACCTAAATCAAGATCCGTTTCCGCTCCATCTTGCGTAACGAAGACTTCTCCATGTTGAAATGGACTCATCGTACCTGGATCAACATTAATATAAGGATCTAATTTAATTAGAGTGACTCGTAATCCCCTGGCTTCAAGGATTGCAGCAAGTGATGCGGCAGTAATACCTTTTCCTAAAGAGGAGACGACACCACCGGTTATAAAAATATATTTGGTCATAAATTGTCCCGTTGTAATGCAAAAGCCACTAAGAAAATGCAAGAATAAAGGCATGTAAACGGAAAGAGATACTATCAAAAAACTAACAATAATGACACTTAATTTAGGTAGGATTGCACAAGCTTAACTGCTCAAATACATTATACATGGTGATCGCACAATCAACTGCATCAATACCAGCATGTCCGTGTTTACCACCTAAGCGATCCCAAGCTTGTTCTTCGTTTTCTGTTGTTAACACCTTAAATATCACTGGAATATCAAATTCAAGAGCGACACGTTGACAACCATCGCTAACTTGCTGACAAACGTAATCATAATGTGAAGTCTCACCTCGAATAACAGCACCCAACGCAATAATAATATTATGCTGTTTTGCTCGCGCTAAATATTTAGCCACCAGCGGGATTTCTATGGCGCCAGGCACCTCAATCACCGTAATTTTTTTTTCAGGAAAATTAATATCTTTTAGTCGGCTTAAGCTACCCGACAATAGTTCTTGAGTAATACTTTGATTAAATCGACTCACGATAATAGCTATAGGAAACGTGTTCTGCTTACCGTCTACGATACCAGTTATATGCTGCATCATTAACTCCCTAATCAAATAAATGACCTAATTTTTCTTTTTTAGTTTTTAGATAATTGCAATTTTCTCTGGTTATCTTAGTAATCAACGGTAAACGTTCGGTCACATTTATACCATACTGAACAATTGAATCGATTTTTTTAGGGTTATTCGTTAATAAGCGAACTTGCGTCAGTCCTAAATATTTTAATAATTGAAATGCTACCGAATAATCACGATTATCAACCGGCAATCCTAATTGTTCATTAGCTTCGACTGTATCCAAACCTTGTTCCTGTAAGGCATAAGCTTTTAATTTATTAGCTAGGCCTATGCCACGGCCTTCCTGACGCAAATAAATAAGCACCCCGCCTTGCGCTGCAATTAATTGTAAAGATTGATTCAACTGCTCACCACAATCACATTTACATGACCCAAAAATATCCCCCGTAATACATTCTGAGTGAATCCGAACTAAAGGCGGTTGTTGCTCATCAAATATAGGTTTGGATAAAATAAAGTGCTCTGCATTATCAATTCGATTACTAAAAACGCTCATATTAAAATCGCCATGAGCAGCTAATGGTATGCGAGTCGTTGCTAATTCAGTTACTAACTGTTCATTCTGAATGCGATAATTAATTAAATCGCGAATACTAACCATACTCAGATGATGGCGTTTAGCAAATAAGGCAAGTTCTTCTCGCCGACTCATCGTCCCATCGTCATTTAAAATCTCACAAATGACTGCTGCCGGAATAAGGCCTGCAATACGCATTAGATCAACACTACCCTCCGTTTGTCCGCAACGCGCCAAGACGCCCCCTGTTTGAGCTCGCAAGGGAAAAATATGGCCAGGAGAAATAAGATCATTGGGCTTAGTATTTTCATCGATTGCCACTTGTATCGTTCGCGCACGATCAGCTGTAGATATTCCAGTAGTCACTCCTTTGGCCGCTTCAATAGATACCGTAAACGCGGTCCCATAAGGTGAACGATTCGTACTTGCCATCATTGGCAATTGTAATTTATCTACCATTTCATTTTCCATCGGAAGACAAATCAACCCACGTCCGTATTGGGTCATAAAATTAATTGCATCAGCATTGGCATACTGTGCAGCTATTACTAAATCACCTTCATTTTCACGATCTTCATCATCCACCAGAATAATCATCAAGCCATTTTTTAAATCTAAAAGAGCTTGTTCAATCGTGTTAAAAACACTTGTCATAGTCCAACCCCAATGTGGATACGTTTAACAATGATCATCATTAGCCCACGGCCGATCGGTGACCTTGCTTATAATTTCTAATTGATGTGCAATAATACGAGTTAAATAATCAAATTCAATATTAACTAAATCTCCAACTTTTCGTTGGCCCAGCGTTGTATGTTTCAATGTATGCGGTACTAGCATTAATTTAACTAGATTATTGTTTACTTGATTGATTGTTAAACTAACCCCATCAACGGTAATGCTGCCTTTCGGTATAAGATAGTGAGTCTGCTGATTAGAAAAACCAGTCAGTTGCCACTCTAAATAATCACCAACCATCATACTACTGTCGACCAAGCATTGGGCATCTACATGACCACTGACATAATGACCACCAAAGCGACTATGCGCCAACATGGCGCGCTCAAGATTCACAGGCGATCCAGGCTTTAATAACGACAATGTTGTCAACCGCAACGTTTCTGGAGAAACATCAAAGGCTAGTCTATCAGTAAAATCAGGTAGTAACGTCAAACATACACCATTTACAGCAATGCTTTCACCTGCCTGTAAATCCAAAAAGTTAGCTCGTATGCATAATCTGTTAGCAGCATTTCCATATTCATTGGAAATAACTTCGCCCATTTGCTCAATCAAACCGGTAAACATTCGCGCCCCTCACTTTCTAACCAGTTCAGCGATGCTATCATATTATTCCCCATACTAAGCCAACTTATCGTGTGAGGTTGTTTAAAAATATCATAACCTTGGTAAAGTTGACTGACATCACCGCCCAATACAACTGGAACTAAATATAAGTAAGTATGATTAACCATCTTTTGTCGATGTAAAGCTAAGAATAATATTTTGCCAGCCTCAACCCAAACATCATGATAACCTAAACGACCTAAATGCGTCACGACTGCCTGTAAATCAATTCCGCCTTCAGTTTCCAAAATAGGATAATAAGTACAATTTGGATGACAAACAGTAGGCGAATGATTTCGTCCATGGAAAATATGGCAATGAGACGCCGTAGTAAAAATTTTACTACTTGGGTTGAGTCTATTCTTGCTATCGATGATCGCCAACGGCTTAGCTATTTCATGACCATTCATTCGTACATTCAATAAAGGATTATCATTATTTATGGTCGATGCTGTCGTTAAAATAATATCAGCGTGATTACGTTTTTCATGGGTAAAACGAGCACACAGTTCATTAGATAACGTTAATCGCTGACCATGATCACCCGCAATATTGCCATCGAATGATTGCGCCATTTTAACTGTTAACCAGGGTCTTTTATTGATGGTCCAGTAATGATAACTCTGATAAAAGGCATCAATTTCAGCAACAGGCTCAAATATAACCTCGATCCCTGCATGCTGCAAACGTGCAGGAGTATCATTATTAGCAACCACAGGATTCGGATCACGATAAGCATAAACAACACGTTTAATACCTGAACTAATAATTAGATCAACACAAGGAGCAGTACGCCCCCAATGGTTGCAAGGCTCAAGCGTTACGTATAAAGTGATGTTAAAGCAATCACCGACTAACTTTTCAATGACTAGTTTTTCAGCATGCGATTGACCAGCTCCCTGATGCCAGGCTTGTGCTATGATATGACCCTGACGAACAGCAACAGCACCGACGCTCGGGTTTGGCGCGCATAATCCACGACCGAGCCAGGCTTGTTCAAGCGCAGCAAGCAAAAACTTTTTGTGCATAAAATTATCACCATTAAAAAGTGAAGTTATGATAACAAGTTATTTATTTTTTGAGTAGACCCATGCGATTGATCATCTCTTACCCATCGGTACGCAACCTAGTTATCAGCCTTATGCTATGTTTAGTTAGCAATACTCTCTTAGCATATTCACCCTACTCTACTAAAGAATTAGATGAGTTAGAAAAAGAATTTATCCAACATCTCAATCAATCGGATAATGTCGTGCGAAATGCTCTTGCTACTCGCTATATGAGTCGCTTATCTGGACAATTAACTCATCATTCAAAGCATTTTACTTCGCATGTATTTCTCGTTAAATCAAATCAAATCAATGCATTTGCTGGTCCTGGAGGCTATATTGGTATTCACTCGGAATTAATCTTGCATACCGAGAGCGAAAGTGAATTAGCAGCTGTCCTAGCGCATGAAATTGCCCATGTTAAAAATCATCACCTGTATCAAATGCTTGAGCATCAAAAACAAATGCGTATCCCAATGCTAGCGTCTGTACTTGCATCAATCGCTCTAGGTGCAATCAATCCGACGCTAGCCAGTGGCGCACTGATGGCATCTGTCACTGGAATCAACCAAGATAGCATTAATTTTACTAGAGCCCATGAAAAAGAAGCCGATCGCATTGGGATAAAATTACTGATAGAAGCTGGATTCAATCCTGAAGGCATGATTAAATTTTTTAAAAAAATGCAATTAAATTCACGTTTGTACTATCGTGATAATATTCCAGCTATCCTACAGAGTCATCCATTGGACGCTGAGCGCATCGCTGAAGCAGAACAACGCAGCGCTCATCATCAAAATACTTACAAGGATAGTACTGACTATTATCTTTTTAAAGAACTGGTTCGTACGTTAACTATTTCAGACTCCAAACATTTATTAGATTTTTATCAATATCAATGTAATAAAGAAACTAATCACCAATCGTGTCAGTATGGCCTAGCACTGACGCTACTCAATCTTCATCAATATCAAAAAGCAAATAAACAATTAAGCACAGTTGAAAATACCATGTCTAATTCTTTATTTTTTATCATTGCTAAAAGCCAAATCGATATTGGTTTAGGTCAATTTGATAACGCGATCGCCCCCTTACAAAGGCTATATTCCAAACAACCTGATGACTACGCTATAATAATGGCTTTAAGTCAAGCGCTTATAGCAGCAAACCGAGGACCACAAGCAGTGACCACACTGTTACAGGGAACTCGTCAATTTAAAAACGATATAGCCATGTGCACAGCACTAGCACAGGCACAAGCAGATGCCGATCGGAAAGACTATGCCTATTTTACACAAGCAAACTGCGATCTCCTTTCAGGACATCCGTATCAAGCAATAAATCGATTAAAACAAGCAAAACTACTTGCCAAACAGGATCGCCTATTACAGCAACGTATCGATGCAAAGCTCGATGAAATTAGATTTTTATTAGAGGAATAAACAAAGGAGAGTCAGCCAACAGAACAATCCTATTAGCTGCTGGCAAAACCAGGCTTGAACCGCTCGGCTCATCCGGCTTCCATTAGGCAAACCCTAATCCCATCGAGGTATTCGAGTGCATAAACAACCTTGGCTGGATAGGTAGGTGGGGTTAATTCGCCGCTTACAAGTCAGATGGATAAAGCTGGAAAGAGCCCCAATAAGTCTTACTGCTGTCTAAAAAAAAAGGCATCTAAACCCAGTTTTTTAATTCGATAACGCAAGGTCCTGAAACTAATACCTAACAATCGCGCTGCAGCTGTACGATTCCATTTTGTTTGTTCTAGAGCATCTAAAATCAGTTCTTTCTCATGCAACTCTAAGCTTTCTCCTAAATCTAATTTACTATTGCTTTTTTTAGAAAGCGCATCACTATGTTGTAACTGTAAATCAGTAGACGTAATTAAATTATCACTACATAAGGTCATTGCTCGCTCGATAATATTTTCAAGTTCGCGTACATTGCCTGGATATGAGTATGATTGCAAAAAATGAAGGCAATCAGTCGATAAAAGAGGAACCTGACAGTTCTTTTCCTTGGCTAATTTCGTTAGGATATTATCTACCAGAATAGGAATGTCTGATAATCTTTCAACCAAGCTAGGAACTTTCAGTTCGATAACATTAATTCTATAATATAATTCTTGTCTAAATCGTCCTGCATCAATTTCTGTTTGTAAATTTTTATTACTGGCACTTAGAATTCTTACATCAACGGGACTTTCGCTATTATCACCGATAGGTTTAACTGCTTTTTCTTGAATAACCCGTAGTAACTTTACTTGCATTGCTAGTGGTAACTCAGCTATTTCATCAAGAAATAAAGTTCCACCTTGAGCCGCACAAAATAATCCTTGTTTATCAACAAAAGCTCCAGTAAAACTACCTTTCTTGTGGCCAAAAAACTCAGATTCCATCAACTCACTTGGGATCGCTGCGCAATTTACTGCAATAAAAGGTTGCTCTGCTCTAGGACCTGCCGCGTGAATAGAGCGTGCAACAAGCTCTTTACCTGCTCCAGATTCACCATATATAAATACTGGCGCTTGGCTGCGAGATAGCTTCTCTATATTTTTTTTAAGCTGTTGCATGGCAGGGCTATTTCCTAATAAAATTTCATGGCTTATTTCCTGCTTTTTTGGAGGTAATATTGCTTTTTGTATAATGGATTCAAGCATAGGTAAATCAATAGGCTTTGATAGATAATCGAAAGCACCTGCTTTTAGGGCACTCACGGCTCCCTCTATATTACCGTAGGCGGTAATAACAGCAATCGGAATATGAGGCTTATTTTTTTGCAAAAATCTGATGATCTCGTAACCATCACCATCAGGAAGACACATATCACTAAGGACCAAAACATAGTTCTCACGAGTCAGTAATGCTAAACTTTGCTTGACATCACTAGCAATGTCACCAATCAAACCCATGCGCCTTAATGTAATTGATAACAATTCACACATATCCGGTTCATCATCAATTATTAACACTTTGGCAATATTCATTATTCATTCCTTTTACAGCAGTTCATATTGACCTAACGAAATTGAAAAACAACAACCCTGTATGCTATCCACCAATGATAACTGCGCTTGGTTAATTTCACATAAATCTTTTGCTATAAACAAGCCCATGCCATGACCTTCTTTTGTCGTAGTAAAAAAAGGATCAAAAATTGATGGTCTTATTGATATTGGAATTCCTGGCCCTTGATCATAAACAATCAAATTCAGTATACCCGCCTTTTTATCGGCAGTGATGGTTATATGGGTATCACCATTGCAATCACAACCATGTTGCAAAGCATTTTCACATAGTATTATTAAAATTTGCTCTAGATGACTACGATCAAACATGATTGTTTGTTCAATGGGTATATAAAGCTTCATATTACATGTTGTAAATTGGCTAAAATGTTGTTTAAACTGTTCAAGATAACTAGCTAATTCGATAACTTCTGGTTTCGCTTTTTGCCGACGAGATAGCTGTAGCACATTTTTTATGACCCGGTTCATGCGTTCACAATTATTGACAATTAACTCTTTCAATCGAGTATCTTCACTGCATAAATTCATATCACCACCCATTAATTGGGCTGCATGTGCAATAATCCCCAAAGGATTACGTAATTCGTGGGCAATACTAGCTGAAAATTGACCAAGAGAAGCTAGCTTCAATTGTTGTGCCTGTTGCGCAAGAGACACCGTATCTTCAATGATCACTAATATAGCCAACTGACCTCCATAGCGAGCCGAATGTAAATGTATGCGTAAAGCCCCATCATTGATAATTGTTTGGGCTGATGAGTTTGCATGTATAGGCCGGGATATAAAATGATTGCAGCAATGGTATAATTCGTCTGATAGCTCACGTAAACCTAATGTTTTTTGCTGATCGCTGACGTTAAAATATTGTCTTGCAGCAGAGTTTATTAACTTAATCTCGAGTGCATCTGTAACAAAAATGACACCATAGTACAACCTCTCTACTATATATTCGTTCAGCTGTTGCATATTGGCTAATTCTAAAGCCTGTTGAGCGGCAAGTTGTTCCTTAGGTTCAATCAACCTTGCTACGCCCCAAGAAGTTAGTGCAGTAGCAAAAAAACTAGTACCATATATTCCCGTAGAGAAAAAGTGATTTAAATCTCCATTGAGATCATGTAAATAATCATAGACACTAATCCCTAAAAAAAGACAGCTGGCCAGTGCTGCAAAAAATATAGCTAATCGTCCTGGAGTCAATATGCTTAACGCAGCGATTGTCACATTCACTAGAATACCTAACTCCATGAGAGAAACTTCCATCGTATCGACTAAACATACTAGAAACAGAAGATCTATCATCCCAGCAACAAACACTTGTTGCTTATAATAAACGACATACTTTAACCCTAGAATTAGAAAAAATACGCCGAAGAGACAATAGATGATCAATAAACTACTGAAGCCGAATGGATGCGTTTGCACCTTGGAGTCAAGTAAAGATGCCCCGCATAAAACGCCAATACTAATAAAACGATAGAGATTATAAACCAATAAAAGTGATGATTTTTTAGAATTTAGATTATTTGTTATCGTATGAATCATTTATTCCTCAAAATATTTTCCTAAAATCAAGATATTTTAACCAGACGATTCAGCATTGTATAATGCGCAGACAGATTCATCACTTAGTTTATCCTTGACTTTAGCCCTTTTTTCCAGGTCCGTTCATCCTAAATGGGGAATTACCCTCAGCAAACTGCTCACTCACCATCATGTTTTTATAATCTATAATAAAATGGAGTAATTAATTTAAGTGAGATTTTATGGCTACTAAAGATATTTTCAATTTTTTATTTTTTATTAAAAATCGTAATAAATCGGCACGCTATCCACTAGCTAACTCAGCATTTTTTGGTAAACAACCAGACGATCGTGACGATGAAGAAGAATTCGATGCTGTTCGATCAATCAACTAAGCTGCATTATATGCAGCTTTCAACTCACTTATTTAAAAAATATCAACTTTAAATCGATGCTCCTTCAATTTTAATTGCCTTGAAGTACTCAGCAACCTCTGAAGATAGCAAACGATCGATCGCTAACGCATTCGGTTGATAAACCCATGGACGCCTAGGATAAATACGATCATTAATCCAATATTCAGACCAGTTCGAGGTAGAGCGAATGCAGTTTTTTGCGAAATCATTGATATGATACTTTTTTTCTAACTCCAAACAACCTGATAGAAAAATATCGACATAACTTTGAACGATTGGATTATGTGCTGAAGCGATAGCTATTTGCTTGAGAGACGGTACATAAATCCAAAATTGTGCTTTAGGTAAGACTTGATTGGTTAATGAGTGTATTAAACTAGGCTTAACCAATATTCTACAGTAACCTGACTCACGTCTATCAAAAAAATTTAATCGTTCGGCTTTCGGCAAAGAAAAAACTACAGCGTTGATCTTGGCATTTTTATCAGGTTTTACCCCGAGAAATGTTGTATTAAATCTTACAGATGGGCCCTTTAAATACCAACCCCGTTGATAGTGGTTGACTATCACTGGAATATTGTCCCCCACATTAGAATAAGTACTACGCTTGGATGCTTCTGAGATTAATGAACCATAACCGATAATGTATTGAGGCAAAGCATTATTAGGCTCAGGATGACAAGAACTAGCTAATGCATTTGAAAGACCTAATATTCCTATCCAATATAAAATCAACCATCGTATCATTTTTGGTAGATTATTTAATTGGTTCATTAATAATTCCTCAGGGGTGTCGCATTAAAATTTAATCAATCTGTTGTAGGTTGGGCCTTGGCTCAACAATAACGTATTGAAATCCAAGGTTACAGCTAAAAATCCTTGCCAAAATACAGTCATTGGATAGCCTATGCGCTCAAGGAATTTTATACAAGTCCAAACCACATGCTATTTTTTCACGGTAGTGCTTCAAGATAGAAGTAGTGATTGATTAATCCAAAGAACAAATGAACTAGGCCAGGCATTTAATCAGGTTTGAGAGCGTCTCGTTATCCCATCCGGCTTTTTTACGTAGGGCTTTGAGCCCTACACCTTTAAAAGATCCCTTTGCTTTGTTAAGCCTATTGATAACCATATGACGGACAATAGCCATGTTTTATCCTGCGTAATCTTTGCGCACACGTGACTGGTCTTCGTTAAAAACGACGTCTAATGTCCAGTGC
>JBMLTO010000016.1:0-19283 GCA_049239925.1 Legionella sp.
TAATAGGGCACGCCGGGTTCTAACGAGGGGGCTGCGAACAACTCACGAAGAACGGAGCTCTACTCTATAGTGTACATCGAAAGAAGTTTTTGATGAACTTCTTCGCTAAATATCAGGTGGCGATTTTTCCGTAAGAAAACAAATAATTTTCCGTTTCGTTTTAATCGAGCCAGATGTGTTCTTCTTGTTTTGACAATTCAGTAGGATAACACCAGGATTTTTGATTTAACAGGCACAACCTAATTATGAAAATATATGTGCATGAATTGAATCATAAAATTTACTTAATGCCGATCTGTGTTATTTTTAATCTATAGGCGCTCTAGTGCTCATAGTTTATCTTTTTCTTCTAAGGTAATTAAACGCGCTTCTTGTTCAAGCATCACGGGAATACCATCACGAATGGGGTAAGCTAAACGATCAGCCCGGCAAATAAGTTCATCTTCTTTGAACAACAGAGCACCCTTGCACACAGGACAGACCAGAATACTGATCAATTTTTTATCCATCATACCTCCAAAAAATTAGAGCCCTTTATGGGCCGGCTTGCTACTGTTTGAATGAACATGTGTTACTTGGTTGCGAACATAAACGGGTAACGCATCTGCAGCACTAACAGCAAGTACTTTACCCGCTGTTACCAAATTTAACATCGAGACAGCAGACGGAGATAACATTAACTGCTTGGTCACTCTACTGCAAATTGTTTCAGGTAACTGTGATAAATAAGGAGAAAAATCAACACCTGCAATCACAACCGGACCATTGCCAGGAATATAAACATCGGCTGCTGCAAGAACCTTTTCAATACCTAACTGTTTTTGTTTAATGAAATTTGCGCAATACATCTGCTGCATACGGGCATCCATCAAAACTAAAATATGGGTGTCGTCGCTAAGATACGGTTCATGTGCATAAACCTGAGCAGCAATAGTCACTAAACTACTTACAGGATAAAGTGGCAAATCATTCGCATACGCTAAACCTTTTGCAACCGAGCAACTGATACGCAAACCCGTAAAACTTCCCGGTCCACAACCAAATGCCACACCATCTAACTGCTGATAAGTGATCCCTGTTTCATTTAATAATCCAGCAATCATTGGTAATAAATACCGTGCATGTTCGCGTACATGATGTTGCTCTGATTGGACAATAACATTATTTGCCAATAAAGCTACGGATGCACATTCTGTTGAAGTATCAATTGCTAGCAGATTCATTTGTTAATGCCAATTGGTTAATAAACGATAGTACTTTTTTTTCATCACGAGTTCTCATCATCTTAGGTAAGCTTGCTAAGATCTCCTGACCATATTCTCTTGCCACTAAGCGAGGATCAGCTATCACTAATACACCTCGATCATTAGTATCACGAATCAAGCGACCAACACCTTGTTTCAAAGCCATCACCGCGCTGGGCAACGAGACTTGATCAAATCCAGATAAACCTCTTGCTTTAAAATAAGCAATTTTACCACGAACGAGGGGATCCATAGGGCTTGCAAAGGGTAGCTTATCGATAATAACACAAGATAATGCCTCACCTTTCACATCAACCCCCTCCCAAAACGTTGCAGTCCCTAATAATACCGCATTACCTAATTCACGAAAACGTGCAAGCAGTATTGGTTTAGCTTCGTCTCCCTGGACAAGCAAAGGAAAATTTAAGTATGGTTTTATCAATGTCGCAACTAATTGTAATGCACGATGGCTAGTAAATAAAAAAAAGCAGCGTCCCCCGCAAGCATTAATCAATGGTAATACTTTAGCTATTAATACAGAATAGTAGCGTTCATCTTTAGGATCAGGTAAGGAACGCGGCAAATACATCAATGCTTGTTGTTGAAAATGAAATGGGCTCGGTAACAATAATGTATCTGCTTGCTCAAGTCCTAATGAACGAGTGAATGGTAGAAATGAACCTGCTATTGTTAAGGTTGCCGAAGCAAAAATATAAGCAGCAGTGTGCTGTTTTAAAGTACTATTAAAAGTATCAGCAATATCAAAAGGGGTCGAATGGAACACAATATTTTGTTTGAAACGTTCTATCCAGCGGATTTGCGTAGCATCAGAAGTAGTCAATAGTTGCGTTAGGCGGTGCAATTCTTGCAAGCGTCCCATGCAACGCCTTAGGCCGGGAGATTCCTCAAAAGTGAGGTCAGCAAAACATTCTAATAGCGCATTCATCAGGACACTTAAAGAATCCCAGGCCGTCTTAAACTGCGGATTGCTGACAACTTGCTCAAAGCCCAACCGTTCTTCACGTGTAGACAATACTGATAATAACTGCGTTATTATCAGATCTAACTCGAAGCTAAGCTCTTTTAAAGGCTGGTTAACTAAATCTAAAACCGGCCATTCACGTAAAATATCATCCAATAACTCTCTTAACTGCCTGGTTCCTAAACGTTGACCTTGGAAATTGGCTGCAATATCGGCGAGCTGATGAGCCTCATCAAAAATTACAACATCAACACCCGGCAACAATTCGGCAAAACCATCTTGTTTTAAGCTTGAGTCAGCAAAATAAAGATGATGATTAATCACCACAATATCTGCAGCTAAAGCACGTTTACGAGCATTCATTAAAAAACAGTTCTGTTGATGCTCACACTCATTACCTAAACAGTTGTCAACCGTTGAAGTTACATAAGGCCAAACCAGAGAATCTTCTTTAATCTCAGGAAGCTCTCCGCGCTCGCCTTTGATTAATTGTGGAAATTTATCACGTATATATGCAATATCATGAGCAATTTGAGCCGTTGCAAAATAAGTTTCCTTCGCATGCAATTCAAGACGGTAACGGCAGAGATATGTTGAGCGTCCTTTAAGATTTTGCACCTGAGTGGACAAACCAAATACTTTTAGCAAAATGGGTAAATCTTTATGAAATAATTGATCTTGTAATGTCTTAGTTGCGGTTGAAATCAGAGCTTTCTTGCCGCTAAGCAAGCAAGGAATCAGGTAAGCATATGTTTTCCCTGTGCCAGTACCAGCTTCAGCAACCAACAAAGTTTTATCAGTTATCGCAGCAATAATTGCGCAAGCAAGCTCTAGCTGCTGTTGACGGGGCTTAAAACCAGGAATGTGAGCCGCCAGCTTCCCCTGTTCGCCCAATGCTTCCCGGCATAACGTTAGTATATCGGGCGAAGAAGTAGTTATTTCGTCCACTCTTTTTGCAAATAATCTAATTTATTTGGCACGCCTTCCCATGCTTTTGCATCATCAGGAGCTTTTTTCATAGCAGTAATATTTGGCCATTTACTAGCCAATTCGGCATTGATCTGAATAAAATTGCGCTGCTCATCACTAATATCATCTTCCGATACGATAGCATTAATCGGGCACTCTGGCTCACAGAGAGCACAATCAATACATTCATCAGGATCAATGACTAGAAAGTTGGGGCCTTCATAAAAACAATCCACAGGACAAACTTCCACGCAATCGGTATATTTGCATTTAATACAGTTCTCAGTCACCACAAAAGTCATCAAAACCTCCTCACATCATAAACAATAAATTCACTTTTGATTTGTTTGTGTTCCCTAAATGGGCAGCATTGATCTCAGATTTATAGATAACACAGTATCCGTGGTTATTCTACTAAGCTGGGTAAATTATACTAAATTTAAATCATGACACTAGGACCTATTTGCGATTCATCAACTCGTCCTAGCTGCTGAGTACTAAAAATAAATCGTAACTATCACTAATGTTTTGGGTTTTTTAACGAAAATTTAATTGTATGGTGCCCAGGGCCGGAATCGAACCGGCATGGTGTTACCACCGAGGGATTTTAAATCCCTTGCGTCTACCTGTTTCGCCACCTGGGCATATGCTTGAAAGGCTGGGGCCGGAATCGGACCGGCGTACACGGCTTTGCAGGCCGCTGCATAACCACTCTGCCACCCAGCCGTGTTATATGCCTTACGCTACTACTTTAAAAAATATCATCTTAAAAAAAAAGCGACTGTTCCGTCGCTAATTTTTGGAGCGGGAAACGAGGCTCGAACTCGCGACCCCAACCTTGGCAAGGTTGTGCTCTACCACTGAGCTATTCCCGCCTTTACGGATTGAGATTTTACCGGAAATGATTCATCTGTCAACTGCTAAACAATGTTTTTCTAAAAAGAAAATAAAAAAATTACGATTGCTCAACTCTCAGCAGCATATCATCTACAAAGAGGCTGGCGACTTTTCTGCTAATAATTGAGGCCAAGCGATCTTAATATAAGCAACCATAGACCATATAGTTAATATGGCTGCCAAATACAATAAAATAAAGCCAAGGACACCCCACCAAGATGTCGCTGGACTAAAAATCAACAATAAAATTAAAGCCAACATTTGTATGGCTGTCTTTATTTTTCCTACATAACTAACCGCAATACTAGCCCGGCTGCCAAGCTCTGCCATCCATTCACGCAATGCTGAAATAACGATTTCTCGACCAACAATTATAATTGCGGGCAAGGTAATATACGGTATGTTTTTTGCGCCAACTAATAATAACAAAGAAGTGGCAACGAGTAGCTTATCAGCAACCGGATCGAGAAAAGCCCCAAAAGGCGACATCAGATGCAAACGCCTGGCTAAATAACCATCAAGCCAGTCGGTAACGCTGGCCAAGCTAAAAATTACAGCAGCCATTCCATGAGCCCATTGAAAAGGCAAATAGAAAATCACTATAAATATCGGAATTAGTACGATACGAGTCAGCGTTAGTAAATTTGGGGGATTTATTAATAGTTTCACGATATTCTCTCTATCCTTTACTGCACAATAAAGAACTGCGTTAAAGTCCTCAACGATCACCTATTCTACAAGTAAGAAAACGAAAGTACATCACTTTATCAAAGAAGTTTTCATACGAGTGGAGATTGAATTTAAGCAGGTAAGAGTTGCAAAAAATCTGCTAGCTGCTGAAAATCATCCATGACAAATTTTGCGCCTGCTGCTAATAGTTGCTGGACGTTTTCCGGCTGATTGTAGAAATTAACCCCAATGGCATCAACACCTAGCGCCGCTGCCATGTCCATATCGGCGGTCGTATCACCCACCATCAACGTTTGAGATGCAGAAACATTGCATATATACATAATTTCCTCAAGCATTTGCGGGCATGGTTTTGCAGGTGTTTGACCAGCAGAGCGAGTGACGTGAAAAAAACTACTCAACCTGGTGTGCTGCAACGCCCGCAAAAGAGAATGTGATCCTTTGTTGGTTGCTATTGCCATATCAAAACCCTGACAATGTAAACGCTTAACCAGATCCCTTGCTCCAGGGAATAAGTAAATATCGCTAGAATTTGATGCTATAGATTCTTGCACAGCTTGTAATAGCTCTTTTTGCTGACTTTCTTTCAGGCATGGAAACATCTTTTTGATAGTTAATAGCAAACCAAAAACTAAATAATGCCTGGCTTGTTTCTCATCTGCAGGACCAATGTTTAAATGTAACGCTTGTTCATTTAAAGCATGAATAACATGGCCCAACGTGTCCCCTAACGTGCCTTCCCAATCAAACACGACCAGATGGTAAGGTTTGTTCATGGGTTATAACTCCTTATTTCGTCTGCTGTAGCTCTTTTAATGTTTCGGCAAATCGCTCATCAATCTCAGCTTTAAATGCATAATGCTTACCATTTAGATTAAATTGAATCGCACGAGCATGTAAATATAATCGTTGCTTAACGTGAATGATCTCTAAATGATGATCTCTACCATATTTTTGATCACCAATAATCGGTTGATCTAAATAAGCACTATGGACACGAATTTGGTGGGTACGACCAGTCTTAGGGCTAGCTTCCACCAAACAAGCCTGTTGAAAATTCTCTATCAAAGAAAAGTGAGTTTGCGCCGCCTTACCAGACGAATCAACTACAACGATCCGCTCACCAGATTTAAGTGTATTTTTTAATAAGGGCTGATCAACTAACAGCGATTGTTTACCTTTCCAAGGATGATTTAACAAAGCCCAATAGATTTTAGTAACGTCTCTTGCTTCTAATAAAGCCTGAATCGCACGCAACATGCTACGTTTTTTGGCTAGTAATAAACAGCCTGACGTATCTTTATCTAAGCGATGAACAAGCTCTAAATAAGGTAAGTCATCACGAGTTCGACGCAAGGCTTCAATAACACCTAGGCTCAACCCACTACCGCCATGAACAGCAATTCCAGCTGGTTTATTAATGACTAACAACTGTGAGTCTTCGTATATTATCGATGCATGTAAAGACTTGGTAAGTTTTTCACCCACGTGAATGTCTTTATCAAAACTACCTCGCACAGGAGGAATACGAACATGATCACCAGCGACTAACCGCGAAGAAGGCCGGGCTCTTTTTTTATTCACACGCACCTCCCCATGTCGAATTAACCGATATACATGGCTTCGAGGAACACCTTTTAATATGCGAATCAAATAGTTATCTAGACGCTGTCCATCTTCTTCAGCATCGATTAGGTTGTATCGGACATTACTCATTCATAAACCTGCCATCATTTAGGAAAGTAGATTCAACATAAACCATGATCTAGCTATTTGCGCTAGAAGTATTTTTTGTTATGATGTTGAAAGCAGAAAAAGAATCTGCGACACAATTATAACGCAATAAAGGCTTAAATAGTTTACCGGCTGATAATTTATTCAGCTACAAGAAAAACGAGATGCGCTCCTGAGTAACCATCACAGGAAGCAACCCAGCACCAGAGCCAAATTGAAAACAAACTTATCAGAAACCCACGCATGCCAAACATGCTGCAATAGTCAGTGTGAACCTTACTACGCGAAGGTTGTATGCGTTAGGTCTGTCTTAGCGAATCTATCAATGATTAGTACGACACTGCGAATAGCACTATGGAAAAGGCAGCATTATGTTGTGGCTCATTGCCAAGCTTATTTACGAAGAATAAGTGCTGCTTTCTTTGAACCTGCATTATCTGAACGTGCTCTATCGGTTGAAAAGATCCTTAGTCAATACGTCAATATACAAATAAGATTATTGCCAAACAATAATCGATTGACAATGAAGCTACAGTATGGAAGTTTAATTCAATGGGTTAATAGGCCTTTGATGTCCGTTAATTAATGGTATTGCTTGTCTGCTTAAACGCGCAAAGTCAATAACCGGTCAAAGACGATAGGCTAACTGTTAGTGATGTTGGGGAATGCTTAAAAACGAGATCTCTTGACTGGCTAAACATAGTTCTGATTTGTTTGCTAGACGGCCCTAGGCGTAGCAACAAATGATACAAAAAATATACTTTCTCAAGTTATTCACGTCAAAGTATATTGTATAGAAAATTTAGCGTAATCGGGAGTATTACAACCTTTGATGATTGTTATTGTATGGTATTGCGCCCTTTTGATGGGGTTTTAACATGGAAAAAATGCTAATTAATGCGGCACAAGCAGAAGAAATTCGTGTCGCGCTGGTTAAAGATAATCATTTATTCGATTTAGATATTGAATGTCCTTCTGAGGTGAAGAAAAAAGGAAATATCTATAAAGCGATCGTTACTCGTCGCGAACCTAGCTTAGATGCCGTATTTGTTGAATACGGGGCTAAGCGACAAGGTTTTCTGCCACTGAAAGAGATAGCGCCGGAGTATTTACAAAAAAATGTAAATGCTGAAGGCCATGATAAACCAACAATTGCCTCAATGTTACGTGAAGGCCAAGAACTGTTAATTCAAGTTGATAAAGAAGAACGCGGAAATAAAGGTGCGGCACTAACGACCTTTATCACATTAGCAGGTTGCTATCTAGTTTTAATGCCTAACAGTCCACGCTCAGGAGGGATCTCCAGACGGATTGAGGGCGATGATCGTGATGAACTCAAAGAAACGTTGAATGCCTTGCACCTTGATAATGATATGGGCTTAATTATTAGAACAGCTGGCGTAGGGAAAAGCCAAGATGAGTTGCAAGCTGATTTAGACATGCTCTGTAATCAATGGCAAGCTATTCAATATGCATACAAAACACAACCCTCTCCTTGCCTGATTCATCAAGAGGGCGATGTCATCATTCGTTCTATTCGTGATAATCTACGTAAATCTATCAGTGAAATCATTATTGATGATCAAATATCATATATAAAAGCAAAGCAGTATGTAGAACAAGTCAAACCAGATTTTCTGCCCAATTTAAAACTATATAATAGTAATGTGCCATTATTCAATTTCTATCAGATTGAAAGCCAAATTGAAAGTGCGTTCCAACGCCAAGTCCCATTGCCATCAGGTGGCGCTTTAGTGATCGACCGCACCGAAGCTTTAGTTTCAATCGATATCAACTCAGCGAAAGCGACTAGCGGAGCTGATATTGAAGCAACCGCGTTCAATACGAATATTGAAGCGGCTGATGAAATAGCAAGACAGCTGCGATTACGTGATTTAGGTGGCTTAGTCGTCATTGATTTTATTGATATGAATTCGTCCAAAAATCAACGTGACGTCGAAAATAGATTAAAAGAAGCATTGAAAGCAGATAGAGCACGTATTCAAGTGGGTCGTATATCTCGCTTCGGCTTATTAGAAATGTCAAGACAACGCTTGCGTTTATCTTTAGGTGAAACTGCACAAGAAGTTTGTCCTCGTTGTGAAGGTCGCGGCACCGTACGTAATATTCAGTCGCATAGCTTGTCGATTGTTCGCTTAATTGAAGAAGAAGCCTTACGAGAAAGGACAGCTGAAATTCAAGCACAAGTACCTGTAGAAATTGCTACTTTTATTATGAATGAAAAACGTGATTTTATCTTAAATATAGAAAAACGACATGCAGTCAATATTCTTATTGTAGCAAATCCTTATTTACAAGCGCCGCAATACACCATCACCAGACTAAAAGAAGACAACATTGGAAAGAATAAAAAACCTAGCTACTCTCTTATTCAACAACCTGAACCGTCAATAGTCCGTGCTGAACAGGAAACAACAAAGCACGACGAGCCTGTAGTTAAAAACCAGGCATCGACCAAAGATAAAGACATGAACCTGCTCACCCGCCTATGGCATGCGCTTTTCCCATCAAATCAGGCTGAATCGGCTAGTGAGAGTCCTATCCACAAAGCTAATACAACACACCACATGCATAGCAAAACATCGCTCCATGCACAACATCCGGCAAAACGTGGACAAAATCAACTGCCGCGCAGGAAACGCTCAACTAGTTCAGGACAACAATCTCAACGTATGAATAGTAATAATTCATCCAACCGTAAACCTCGCAACACTCAACAAATGAGTCCTGCAGGCAATCATAGTGGTAGTAAAGCTATCCCATTAAATACTGAACAATCAAAAAAGAAAGGTAGCTCGAGCAAAGAAAATAGCGATAGTTGAACCGTTCAAACGATTCTCATAGTTTCTGTCTGTACCGAAAACAAGTACAGACAGGCTAGAGTCATCGCCGGGTCCTTGGTCGAACCCATAAAATAGGTTTCAGCGCTAATTAGAGCATGTTGACAATTCATCCACCCGCCTAGATGCTGAGCGATCCACACGAATTTACTCATATATTCCTTGCCCCAATTGAGAGTCTATGACCATATTAAGCTAACTATTCGTGTGCAACTCTCAGAACTTGTTCGCGGCACTTAGGCGGGAGAATGGATTGTCACACGCCCTACTTGGGCTTTAGACCCGTTGCAATCGCATTGACCCCGATATTTGGATTAAATCCACAATCATCGAGTATTTTCAACAAATTATTGCCGCGCCTTGTTAAACGCTTTATGCAATAAGTTTGCAAATAGGTTTCTAACACATAGCGATAATCAGGTTGGACTAGAATAGTTAATATTTTTTCTGCTCGCCGCAAATGATCACTATTACTGTGATCACACGACTGAAAAAGAACAGCCCCCAACATCGCAGCATAACTTGCCTTACGAATCGGATTTGCCAGATAAAATCTTTGCATACATTCATCTAATGCCCGATCTTTATCCCACTCAACCCACTTATCATAAAGATGAACAGCCTCTTTTGGATTAAATGAATGATCCCTTTGTAATTGCTGTACTGCATACGCTACAGGGACTAATGCCTGGACATTCGCCCATGAGCAATTACCCGCTATTTGTGAACTAATCGGCATTTTTGCTACCGGCACCAAGCCTAGCTGCTGATTAATATCATGATGAAAGTAACGTCTACTTTGCTTTTTATACAGAAAATTATATAAAAAATGATAGCTTAACGCTTCCGGACGTGAAATACGGTAAATATTGACACTGCCTTCTACCTGACTATTTTCACCGCGATCGACCTTCGCCCACCAATCGTGGTAGCGAACAAAACACAACGCATGCCCTTTGCTTGCTGCAGGAAGAATAAGCATCGGTGCTTTAAATAATTGTCCTAAGCGAGTTTGATTACTCTCAGTTAATGATACATGGTGTTGGAAATGTAATAGTTCTTCGGCTTCAGCAAATGCATCGATGATCACATGCAGTAAAGGGAAATAACTCCGGTACTGACGAGTAGAATAGCTACTTGTGAAACGTCGCAATGCGTCATTAGCTATCGCTACGGTAAACTCGAGAATAAAACCTTCATAATCCAGCTCTATAAACTCACCCTTAGCATTCACAATATCCACATCACCTGTCAATTCAAAACGATGCCCCAGTAATTTTGCATAAATAAAATCAAGAGCGAAATCAAGTTTTGCACCATATTGATAAAGCAGTAATTTCAAAGCATCATGATGTCGCAGAATAGGATAGACCAGCACAGGTAAGCCAGATGTTGTGTATGCATTCGGATCTGCACCATGGTCTAATAATAATTTGGCTAAATCGAGATCATTATTATCTACTGCCCAGTGCAAGGGTGTCCGACCCGTGACATCCGCTTTATTAACATTGACACCGCGCTCTAGCAATAGTTTTGCAATATGAGTTTGTTTAGTGATTGCCGCTTCAATGAGCGGAGTAAATCCATACTCATCGATATCATCTAATGTTTCACCAGCTTGCAAATATTTATCAAAATCAGGCACCCGGCAACTAATAATATCGTTAGCAATGGTCATTTACGGCCCCTGAGGTTTAGGTGCACTAGATATTTTAGGCATATTTCCTAACCGAAGTTGTTTTGCCATTTCTTGTTCTCGCCGCTCATTATCAAACTCACGCCGAGCTTCAGTGTTTAATGGAGGATTGGGATTTAAATTAGGATCAATACCATCAAAGCGTTGACTATCAAGCCATGGATTTTGCATAAGCTTGTTTTGCAATTCACCTTCTGGGGTATGGTGCGATTCATGGTTATGTTCTCTAGCATATACTTTTGCAAAACGTTTATGTCCCTGCTGTTCATTTAAACGTCTTTCCCTATCCATACGCGTTGTTTCATCAACAAGATAAGATTTCTGATGGTTAACCATCACACCTTTAGAACGATTGTTGCTTTGATTATTGTAATCAGTCATAGTCAATAGTCTACGTCATAAATATTGTTGTTGAAGAATTTCAGCTATTTGAACTGCGTTAGTTGCTGCGCCTTTTCGTACATTATCAGCTACTACCCATAAGTTTAGACCACAATTATGCGAAATATCTTCCCTGATTCGACCAACATATACATAATCATGACCCGCGGCGTGTTTCATGGGAGTAGGATATTGGCATTTTGCTGGATCATCAATAACTTTAACATTAGCAGCACAGCTTAATAATTGCCGCGCTTGTTCCGCCGTTAAAGGTGACTTGAGTTCGAGATGAACCGCTTCTGAATGACCATATAAAACAGGTACTCTCACCGTCGTGGGATTCACCATAATCGAATCATCCTCCATGATTTTATGAGTTTCCCAAACCATCTTCATTTCTTCGCGCGTGTAACCATTATCCATAAAATCATCAATATGGGGTATCACATTAAAAGCAATTTGTTGTGGGTAAACGGATGGCTTCACTGGGCGACCGTTTAATAACTCTCTCATTTGCATGATCAGTTCTTCAATAGCTCTCTTTCCTGTACCAGAAACAGCTTGATAGGTAGCGACATTAATACGGCTGATGCCAACCGCATCATGTAAAGGCTTTAAAGCAACAAGCATCTGTATTGTTGAACAGTTTGGATTCGCTATTATCCCACGCTTAACATATTGTGCTATACAATGAGGATTCACTTCCGGTACCACTAAGGGAATATCATCGTCATAACGAAAATAAGATGTATTGTCTATCACGACACACCCGGCAGCTACAGCTACAGGTGCATATTCTTTTGACACAGAGCTTCCAGCAGAAAAAAGAGCTATATCAGCTTGCCTGAAATCAAATGTAGCCAAATTCTCAACATCTAATTCCCGGCCAAGATAAGTTACCGTTCGTCCCACTGAACGCTCACTAGCTAATGGATAAAGGCTATTTATAGGGAATTTGCGTTCTTCAAGGACATTCAATAAGGTTTCACCAACGGCGCCAGTTGCACCGACGATAGCTACATTTAGTTTTCTGCTCATGACTTAACCTCAATAGTTGATCTGATTTTGAGCTTTATGTCTCAAAAAATAATCCATTAGTACCAAAGCCATCATTGCCTCAGCAATCGGTACTGCGCGCAGCCCCACACAGGGATCGTGACGGCCCTTGGTCACTACTGTAACTTCATTATTATTAATATCTACAGTTTGACCAGGAGTAGTGATACTCGAAGTAGGTTTCAAGGCTAAACTTAACTCGATAGTTTGGCCAGAAGAAATACCACCTAAAATGCCTCCAGCATGATTGGTGAGGAAACCTGCTGAAGACATCTCATCTCGGTGTTGACTACCTAACTGCATGACTGCAGCAAATCCAGCCCCAATTTCAATGCCTTTGACAGCATTAATTGACATCATCGCATGTGCTAATGCTGCATCAAGCTTATCAAATACTGGATCACCTAAACCAATAGGAACACCCCTAGCATGGACAGCAATACGTGCACCGATAGAATCACCCGTACGACGCACACTATCCAGATAAGCTTCTAGCTGTGGAATCTGATGATAGTTAGGACAAAAAAATGGATTGCTAACAATATGAGATTCATCGTCAAAGATTACAGCAATAGGTCCCATTTGTTGTAAAAACCCAATGATCTCAATACCAAGATGTTCTTTTAAATAAAGGCGAGCAACTGCCCCAGCCGCAACCCGCGCAGCTGTTTCACGGGCCGAAGAACGCCCACCACCTCTATAATCACGATGGCCATATTTATGATGATAAGTAAAATCGGCATGACCTGGTCGAAAAAGATCTTTGACAGCGTCGTAATCTCGAGTGCGCTGATCACAATTTTGAATGAGCATAGCAATCGACGTACCAGTCGTTCGCCCAGCAAAAACACCTGATAATATTTGGACTCGATCGTCTTCCCGACGTTGGCTTGTGTATTTTGATTGACCTGGTTTACGTCTATCTAAAAAAGGTTGCACCGCATCTTCATCTAAAGATAATCCCGGAGGACAACCATCAATGACACAACCGATTGCCGGACCATGACTTTCACCAAAACTAGTCACAGTGAATAATTTCCCAAACGTATTTCCACTCATTTATCGATTAAAATTTTCTATAAGTTGCTGTTTCGTAAGCATAAAAACACCATGCCCACCGCGCTCGAATTCAAACCAGAGAAAAGGTACGTCAGGGTACATGGCCATCAATGCTTCTGCACTATTACCAACCTCAACAATCAAAATTCCATGGTCAGTCAAATAATCTGCGGCATCAGCAAGAATTTTATCTACAATCGCTAAACCATTACTAGCCGCTTCCAAAGCAATATTGGGTTCGTGCAAATATTCAGCTGGTAATGTTTGCATCTCATCGCTACCCACATAAGGTGGATTGCTCACAATAATATCATAGCGACGGTCTATAAGAGCAGCAAAACAATCTGAAGCCATCAACGTTAACCTATCTTGTAGATCATACGTTCTCTGATTGATTTGCGCTACATCCAATGCGTCAAGAGAGATATCCACTGCGTCGACTTTGGCCTCCGGAAATGCATGACAACAAGCAATTGCAATGCATCCACTACCCGTACAAAGATCTAAGATGCGATGAACTTGTCCTTCTTCTAGCCAGGGAGAAAATTGTTGACTAATTAATTCAGCTATTGGTGAACGAGGAATAAGTACACGATGATCAACATACAACTCTAAACCACAAAAATAAGCTTTGTTAATCAAATAAGGGACTGGAATTTTTTGTTCAATACGACAGGATAATTGTTGACACAAATATTCTTTTTCCTTTGCAGTTAATTGACCGTGCAATACAATAGGGTCAACATCTACAGGCAATGATAAACTCCCCAAAATTAACATTAACATATCATCCCAAGCATTATCAGTACCATGACCGTAATAAAGCTGTTGGATATTCGCTTGAGTAATACCGAAACGTAGAAAATCAATCACGCTTGAAAATTCATGTGTGGCAGTTAGATAAGTGGTTGACATGTCATCTCGCTAGTGGTCATATTAACCTGAAATTGTACGCGATCTTGTAAGTGATGTCGTGCACCCAAAGAAAAATTGTTCGTAAGCGAGCAGTTAAAACTAAAATATAGGTCATTATGTTTAAACATTCTTTTGTCGTTATAAGCTATTTTTTAAGTTTATTTTTTTTGCCGATAAGCTTTTCACAAGAATGCCCTGATATCGGGCGTTTGGTCATGATTGGCAAAGAATTAGCACGTACGCTGAAGCACGGTCTTTGCACGCATGAAATTAATACGCTGCAAGTGAGACAACTTGAGGAAAAAGTCCTGCCTGAAATCATGAATATACATTTTCTTGGGGTACAACCGCCAGCTAGTTGGCGAACAATCAGCCATGATTTAATCGAGGAATGCTATGCTGGCGGTAATGTTTGTCTAAAAAAAGAACAGGAGAAAGTAGGTCAATGTCTATTACAAAAACTACCATTGCTTATGTTAACCTTTACTCCGTGGTATTATGAACATTGTCACGTTATTAACAAAACGCTTATCAGCAATTGGCAAACCAGACAAGAACAAATCTCTCGTACAATTTCAGCAGCGCTGAATAATTCTTTGACCGCTAGCTAGCTGGTGAGTCAATAAAACCAAAATTAAAGCATCTATGGCGCTCTGTAGGAGATTCAGCCAATGGAACGTCCCCATTGGCTGCTCATCAAATCGGAAACGCTGACTTTTTCAAGTGATATGCCCGATTAAATCGAACCCTAATACAGATAATCAATTCAGATTTACCCTACCCGAGGGAAACTATGCAACAGCATTACATCGAGAACTGTTTAAAGCCACCTGCTGATTGCTAGTTTTCAATAGCGAATGAGTCTGAAAAATAAGATATAATCCAATAACGACTATTCATCAATCATGGTTGTAATGACCAAATTTACTTTATCCGATGAAGATAGGGCTTTGTTTCGACAGATGATGTCCGTCGTTAAGCCCTTAAAAAAATCTAAATCTATTGCTCACCAACCGCCTTCATCGTCATTAATGATAGCTTCTAAAAAAACAAGCATCGAAATGGTCATTGAACAATCCTCTTTTCACTTGAGTGATACTTACCATCCATTGGTTGCAGCAGAAGATATTTTAGTATTTGGCGACCATCATATATCTACTAAACGACTTCGCGAACTGAAACAAGGCAAGATTCCTTGGCAAAGCCGGATTGATCTACATGGTCTAACTCTCGATCAAGCAAAACAAACTTTGTGTGATTTTATTCGTCAGCAGTTTTTGAAGCAAAATAGATGTGTCTTAGTCATTCATGGCAAAGGAGGACAACATGGAGAGGCTCCTATTTTGAAAAATCGTATCAATGCTTGGTTACGACAACTCTCAGAAATATTGGCATTTCATAGTGCCCTAGCAAAAGATGGCGGCAGTGGGGCATTATACGTCTTAATTAAAAAACAACGCTCATAGGTTCTCAACTATTAGGGCGTTTCAAATGCCATATCGCCTATACGAAATACTTGTAATTAAGATTGAATTTCTAACGATAAAGCCTTAACATCTGTTCTAAAATTTGTGGTGTATGACCATGAGCAAACAAGCAATTATTATCGGAATATCTGGTCCTTCGGCCTCTGGAAAAAGCTTACTCGCTAATACGATTGTTAACGAACTTGGATCGGACCAAGTCGTGGTTATTTCTGAGGATTCCTATTATAAGGATAACAGTCATCTATCTTTTGCCGATCGTGAAAATATTAATTATGATCATCCTGACTCGTTCGACCATGCCTTGTTATATGAGCACTTAAAACGTTTACAGCAAGGTGAATCAGTTGATATACCCATTTACTCTTACTCAGAACATATACGATTAGCACAAACAAGAACAATTGGCAAACATGCAATCATCGTATTGGAAGGTATTTTATTATTTACTGATCGAGCACTGCGCGAAATAATGGATATTCGTATCTTCATGTCAGCCCCTTTAGATGTATGCCTTAGCCGCAGACTAATGCGAGATGTTGTCGAGCGCCATCGATCGTTTGAATCAGTCCTTCATCAATACGAAACAACCGTCAGACCCATGTACTTACAATTTATAGAACCTTCAAGCCGTTATGCTGACTTGATAGTTCCAAGGGGAGGCGAAAATCGTATTGCAATCGATATGATACAAGCAAAAATGCGAGAGTTACTCGCCAACCACACCAAAAAATCAAAGTAAGTTAACATAATTTGTTTGACTTTATTCAATAAAAAAACGATGAGTCATGTTAGCTTTCTAAAGTTACTGTATAGGAGATTGATATGGGTTTTTTAAACGGTAAAAAGGCACTAATTGTTGGCTTGGCTAGCAATCGCTCGATCGCCTATGGTATTGCAAAAGCCCTGCACGAACAAGGAGCGGAGCTTGCCTTCACCTATCAAAATGAAAAATTACGAGAACGTGTTGAGCGTATGGCAGCAGAATTTAATTCGACATTAACTTTTGCTTGTGATGTTAGTAGTGATCAAGCTATAGAAAGTGTTTTTACGCAATTAGGTCGTCAATGGCAACAGCTAGATATTCTCATCCACTCAGTAGCTTTTGCTCCTGCTGATCAGATTGGCGGAGATTTTATTCAAAACAGTACACGAGAAGGTTTCCAGATCGCACACGACATTAGTGCTTACAGCTTAGTTGGCTTAGCTAAGGCGGCATTACCACTTATGGAACAAAGTCAGGGTGCCATTTTGACGCTAAGTTACTATGGCGCAGAAAAAGCAGTACCAAATTATAATGTTATGGGAATAGCTAAAGCTAGTCTTGAAGCAACTGTACGCTACTTGGCTGCTAGCATTGGTCCTAAAAATATACGCGTCAATGCAATTTCTGCTGGTCCGATTAAAACATTAGCGGCCTCTGGCATTAAAGACTTTAAAAAGATTCAAAGTGTATATGCCAGCCTGACTCCACTAAAACGCAACGTCACCACCGATGAGGTTGGAAACACAGCCGCTTTTCTTTGTTCAAGCCTAGCATCAGGTATTACTGGTGAAATAGTTCATGTTGACGCCGGTTACCATGCCGTAGCCTCCATGGCTGATTTAACATGATAACGCGTTATTGAATAGATTGTACTAGTAACCCGTTTCCAGACAACGTCGCTCAATCTTTTTAGATCGGCCTACCGCTTCACTAAGTTAATTTTTAATCCATATGCTAGGGCTCAGGCCTTATACCCTAGCATATGAAAAAAACTAGAGAGCCGCTAAATAACCTTCATCGTAAATTGAACGCTGCCTCTACCGACTGAGCTTGTTGTTGAGGAGGATATCTATAAAATTGCGGTTGATAGTTATTATCATGCTGCTGATATTGGATTGGAATTTGCTCTTCTAGGGTTAAGTCCAATACAAGTTCTTTTTTAATAACAACCTGGCTTAACTCGCCATTGCGAATAGCCCGCACAGCTCGCAAACATTCTTGCTGATATTCCGTACGATTAAAAAAACTAGGCAACTGCCCACCAATCTCTGCACGTAGGGCTATAATTGCTAGCTTTGCCTTCAGCGGATCGATATTTAGCTGTCTTAATTTAGTCTCTTCTTGATTCGTTATAGTAAAACGAAAGGGATCAGCAGGATCAAGAGCGGATGAATGAGCCAAGGGGATAATCATATTTTGAATACTATTTGTTATATAAGTCCCCATCGCTGTAAATATAAAAAATAAAGATGTTGCCGACAAAATAATTAGCGGTACCGGATTAGCAGTAAAGCCAAGACTCAAACTAGCAACTAGCAACGTTAGCACCACTATAAATGCAATGGGATAAGCACTTGTATAAGCGATAGTTGCTAAAGCTAACAATGTTAATGCTGCCTGAACCAAGCCCTCAGCGTACCAGATTCGCTCAACAGCATTAGATATCTCATTAAATAGGTAATATGCAGCATAAATAACGAAATAAAATCCAAAAGTAGCAAAAACTAATCCCATATGTATCATCAAATCATCTTGATTGTTTGTCTTATCATGAAATTCTTTGATAGCCTCACAATGATCTTCAATTGGGTTAATATGGCCAGCCTGCATTAGGTTATTGTTAGCGGCAAAGGCGTATGAGGGCCTTCTGATATTAGCAAAGGCAGTCATCAAAGCATCAATCACTGCACAAATCTTTTGACGTTCACCCCATGAATAATCTGAAAAACTTCCAAACGGTGAGAACACCTGTTGTAACATATCTTCTTTGATTTGCTCATGACTCATTCCTGGTATATTTCTCTGATACTCCACATATTGATTAACCAGCCTAAAATATAGTTCTCTCAAATCAAAATCTGTAAGTTTTTTATTTAACATGCATCACCCCTGTAGGTTTTTTTTAGATCAATTGTACAACAAAAAAAACAAAATACAATATTAAATTACTTTTAGATCTTGATTGGCTCATACATTAAACGGAATGATCGCTATAGAGTAGAGCTACGTCCTTCGTTAGTTGTTCGCAGCCCCCTTGTTAGAACCCGGCGTGCCCTATTAAGGCACAGGGATCAAGATAAATACATTCACAGTTCACTTATACTTTAGAAAAGCTTGTGGTAGATTTTCGACCGAGGAAACTTAATCAGCTCCAAGTACATCTGAAACTGCCCCCCAAGTGAATATCTTTCGCTGACTGCGTCGGTAGCCACTTGAATAATACAGGACTTACGAAAAACTCATCACAACAGATGGATTTTGTAACTCACTATATAAGAAAATATCAGGGATACCAAATCAGTTAAAACCGGTTTTAGTATGAATGAAAA
>JBMLTO010000017.1:0-6124 GCA_049239925.1 Legionella sp.
AGGGCCAAGGCCCAACCTACAACAGATTGATTAAATTTTAATGCGACAGCCGTGCTCGAAAGTGACCTCGATATTTCACCTCAGCACAAAATAAAGGGTCTGGATATTTTGCCAGGTTGGTCGTGAAAATTCAGATGAAAATGCTGCTAAAACTGCTCAAATCTCCACTGTCAACGCTGATACTCCATGTATTTCTTAGTCGAAACACATAGTAATGAGTTTACCAGCGTTGGCAACACTTTGTAATGGAAATCAAAGGCGGGTCCACTTATGTTTTGGGTATACATTCGTCAATGCTGTGATAACAGCTATTATACTGGGCATACTGACAATTTAGAGATAAGGCTAACATGTGTCATAATAGAATTTTTCCAACGTGTTATACGGCAAATAGACTAGCGCTTAAGCTGGTGTACTCAGAGCAGTATCCTAGTAAAATAGAATCCTTGAACGCCGAAAAACAAATTCAAGGATGGAGCAGAAAAAAGAAGGATGCCCTAATCTCAGGTGAATGAGATATGCTTTCCTACTGGGCTCAACGAAAGAAAAAATAGTCTTGATGTGTTTTATTTAGGATCTAGCCCTTCGAGACGCTTGCGTAGCACGCGCCTTCGGGCGAACAGTCCTGGGAAAAATGGCTAAAGTCGAATTATCAGGTACAATCAAGATATTGATTACGGTTGGCTATCGATCAACGTTAGAGAACCCCCTATCAACTTCAAAAGTAATCTTCTGTAATATTATGGTGACTAAATGAATGAATTAATCAACGATACACTACCTGAAAATGCAATCGATTTGGTAAAAAACTATCTTGTAAATCTTCAAAATACAATCTGTCTCAAACTAGAGGCTATTGATGGTCATGGTCAGTTCTCAAAAGAAACCTGGAGTCGGCCCTTGGGTGGCGGCGGCATAACACGCGTATTAACTGATGGAAATGTTTTTGCCAAGGCGGGAGTTAATTTCTCTCATGTCAATGGCGAACAACTTCCTCCATCGGCCAGTGCTCATCGTACAGAGCTGGCTGGTTATCGGTTCAATGCACTTGGTGTATCTTTAGTCATTCATCCAGATAATCCTTATGTCCCAACATCACATGCAAATGTTCGTTTTTTTATCGCTGAAAAACCCGATTCAGTACCTATTTGGTGGTTTGGTGGGGGGTTTGATTTAACACCTTACTATGGATTTAAAGAAGATTGTTTACACTGGCATAAAACTGCCTTAGCTGCCTGCGAGCCATTTGGCAAAAATTTATACCCACGTTTTAAGGCATGGTGTGATCAATACTTCTACATCAAACATCGACAAGAAGCTCGAGGCATTGGTGGATTATTTTTTGATGACTACAATGAGCATGGTTTTGCAGCAAGTTTTTCTTTGATGCAAAGTATTGGTGATCACTTTCTTGAAGCATATACGCCGATTGTCCTTCGCCGTAAAGCTTTAGCCTACACTCAACGAGAAAAAGCTTTTCAATTATACAGAAGAGGACGTTATGTAGAATTTAATTTAGTGTATGACCGTGGTACCTTGTTTGGTCTGCAATCTGGCGGACGAACTGAATCAATCCTAATGTCTTTACCACCACAAGTTGAATGGCATTATGATTGGCAACCAGAGCCTAATAGTCCTGAAGAAAAACTTTACCATGATTTTTTACCTGCACAAGATTGGCTATCCGATATATAAAAACATCTAATAGTAAATCCCGAGAAACCTGCTTAGCAAGTTTCTCGGAGAACTTGCTAAGCAAGCTAGCATGAATTGATCGATAAAAGCATTTATTCTTTGTTCTGAACATTGCTCTAAATCAAGCGTAAGCATCACCTTGAACTTGATAGACGTTAGAGCTAAATCCATACAAGCATAGGCGCCAACTGACAGGTCGATAGACCCTGATCAACTTTTTTTATTCTCAATATGAGAGGGATCGTTGAGATAAACTAATCTGTTATTAAATGAACGCCATAACAATAAAACAAAACAAATGTTTAGAATAGCTAAGATCAAAAAAACTTGCGGAATCGTCAGATTTAGATAGAGCAAAATCATTACAATGATTATCCCAGCAACCATGAATAAAGCATTAATAATATTATTAGCTGCAATCGTGCTTGCCCGAAATCCATCCTCACTGGCAAGTTGTAAGTACGTATACAAAGGAACAATAAATAAACCGCCACAAAAAGCTAGCAGAAACAAATCCAAAGAAACGCGCCAATGAGAAAAATTGCTATAAAAATCATATACAGACAACGATTCTAAATTAGTATCGTTAGGAGTAGCCCAAAATAAATCTCCAGCAAATAATGACATTGATAACATAATGAATGGTACAAATTTTAATCGTAAATGACCTTTCAATGCTTGACTAATAGCAATTGAGCCAGTGGTAATTCCAATCGAAAATAGAGCTAATAATACCGCAAAGACACGAGTATTCGCATGCAAAACATAATTTACATAATCAGGGAGTTTAGTAATAACAACGCCACCAATCAGCCAAAACCATGAAATAGCCAAAATAGCAGCCGTAACACCCTTGTTGGTCACTACTGTTTTCAACATACCCAATGTTGCTCGCCATAAATGCCAATCGATCTTTAAGCTAGCCATGACAGGAGGAGCAGAAGGAATATAGAAACAACTGTAAAAGCCACTCACTGCAACTGCTGATATTAAAAAAATTGCTAATAATGATCCGATCCCGCTCCCACTTACAGCTATAGTACCTAAAATAGTTCCTAATAATATGGCAATAAAAGTGCCACCTTCAATTAAAGCAGTTGCAGCCAACAATTTATGACCAGGTAAATGATCAGGTAAAATTGCATATTTTATTGGGCCAAAAAAAGTTGAGTGTATACCCATAAACAACAGAATAACCATTAGGATCAGCACATTACCTAAATAGAAACCTACACTTCCAATCGCAATTAATATTAATTCGGCTAGTTTAATGATACGAATGAGTTGTGCCTTATCATATTTATCAGCTAGCTGTCCGGCTGTCGCTGAAAAAATAAAAAATGGAATAATGAATAAAATACCAGCTAAAAGTTGATAAAACTCTGACTGCGGCTGAGACATGCTCAAATAAAAACTAATTAATGTCAGCATACCTAATTTAAATGCATTATCATTAAATGCTGAAAAAAATTGTGTCAAGAACAACGGTAAAAAATACCTTTCTTTAAATAACAATAAGGTAGTACCATTCATCATTTTTACTCCTTAACCGTTCTAGCTTGAATACGGCGACTTAATGAAGCGATTATTCTTTCAACAGCATGCATGAAAGGAGGCTCCTGGTCAACAATCGCGCGAACACGTTGTGTACAATAATCGTTGACTTCTTTATCCGGTAAAATATAAAAAACTTTCTTGCTGACTGCGTTAATAATATCATGAGCAACATCTTTGGCTGGCCGACCATGCGTCATAAGCTGACTCATCAGCGCGTGCAGTTCACTACCGTCGCTGAGAAAAGAATAGTTTAGCAAACTAGTATGGATAAATGATGGACAAACGACCGAAACATCAACCGGTTTATGCAAGCGATGCAAATCAAAATATAGAGACTCTGACAAAGCTACAATTGCATGCTTAGACATCGCATATCCTGGAACATGTGAACCACTACATAAACCATAAAAACTTGATACATTTATTAGGTGTGAACGATGTTCCTGAGCGATCATTAACGGTAAAAACTGCTGAGCAACATGAATTACTCCCTCTAAATTGACAGCCAATACCTTTTGTAAATCAACAAATTTTTGCTCCCATAACGGTGCTAATTTGCCAATAATTCCGGCGTTATTATATAAATAATCGACTCTACCAAAGGTATCATAGGTCAGTTTGACTAATTCACCGACACTTTCAGGTACGGTAACATCACAATAAAGATAAGTCACTAAACCAAGATTTCGCCTACTTAATGTTTTAGCCTTTTCAGCAAGCAAATCAACCTGGTTATCAGCTATAACCAAGTCCATACCTTGATGCAAACACTGTTCTGCAAGAGCAAAACCCAGTCCCCCTGCGGCACCAGTAATAACTGCCACAGCCTTTTGATTAGCCATTCACTATCCCTTTAAAACCTGAATACCCTACAAACATGAATTAAATTGCAATCAGTATGCAGCAATATCAATAGTTTGCATCGTGTAGTCAACACGCTTACCATCTCGAAGCACTGTGACATGCACTCGTTGACCGACCGGTATCTGTGACAATAAATTATACATAGTATCATAATCAGGCACTGGGTGTCCGTTTAAAGCGATGATTATATCACCCAGATTAATTCGCCCAGATGAATCCCTGTATGTGCCCTGTAAACCAGCCATAGCAGCTGGCGTTTTGGGAATAACGTCAGCAATTAATATGCCTTCTTTAACTCCCAAAAGATCTGCTGTGTGCGGCTCGACCCGCTGGATACCAATTCCAGCTAACACAACTCGACCATTCTTAATAATTTGGGTCACAGTGCGTGCTATATCATCTGCAGGCACAGCAAATCCAACGCCTGCTGATGAACCAGTCCGTGAATAAATCAGAGTATTTAAACCGATTAACCGACCAGAACTATCAAGAAGAGGCCCACCTGAGTTTCCAGGATTAATGGACGCATCGGTTTGAATCATATCGCGAATAGTGACTCCCCCAATACCCGGCATTTGACGACCTAGTGCAGAAATAACACCCGTAGTTAAACTATGATCAAAACCAAATGGATTGCCAATCGCAATTGTTTTTTGTCCAACCATCAACTCCCGAGTAGGTGCAAGCTCAAAGGGTTTAACATCTTTGAGAAGCTGTAAGGCTTTTGGAGACGTTAAACGCAACACAGCAATGTCTTTTCTGGGTTCTGCTCCAACAACTTTTGCGGAAAATGTTTTGTCGCCAATACTCACTGCTAATTGATCCGCTTCTCTAATAACATGAAAATTAGTAACAATATGGCCTTGCTTATCCCAAATAATGCCCGAACCAGCCCCCGCAGGAACCTGGAGCCGTTCTAACGCAGGATTTATCATCGTTTTCATGCGATGGACATAAATGACTTTTGGCGAAGCTTGGTTAAAAATTTCAATGTTATTTCTTTCATTAGGCAACAACTTATCTAGATCCGCCGCACTAACATTAATTGCTAAACTTAATATCAACAAGAAAAAAGAGTATTTTTTATTCATAACGAACAATCCTTGAATCAACAATCATGGCAATATGATTAAAATACAATAAAAAACCACAGATAATCCGGTGGCTTTATTTTAATTATTAGTGAATCAAATTAGGGCGTGTTGCCAATTCATCCTCCCGCCTATGCGCCGCGACTTGTTCCGGCATCCAGGAAATGGCCAAGTTAAAGATGAACCTGATTTATTGTCCTAATCTGTTGATTAATCATAGCAAACTCATCATATAACGATTTTAATATCAACTATAAAACCAGTTTGCAATCGCTAGACTGATGCTCAGTGATGAGCTGTGGTCTAAGCTGAAGGAGATGATGCTACAACATCAAATAGATGACAAGTCTAATCTTCATATGATGGCTGAGGCAATCTTATATCGCATGCCTGTTGGCTGCCCTTGGCGAGACCTACTCATAGAGTTCGCAGAGGAGAGGAACATCAAGTACAGCTAAGTACAATGTGCATATGTTGGTTTATTAGGATGTTATGGATGCCGCGAACAAGTCGCGACACGTAGGCAAGAGAATGAATTGGCAACATGCCCTAGTACTGAAAAAATAAAATCAATCCGAACACACGAAGGTTACTGACTACTCAGAAAATGTTTACTTTACCAAACTTATACCTATACTCTATCCACGGCTGTCGCATTAAAATTTAATCAATCTGTTGTAGGTTGGGCCTTGGAAGGTGTAGGGCTAAAAGCCCTACGTAAAAAAGCCGGATGGGATAACGAGACGCTCTCATTTATTTTAAAACAAGGATTAAGCTGATTTTTTACTCACCCAATATTTGGATGAATGCTTGAATATTGCCATTCAGAGGGTGTTCTCACCTAACCATGTTTAACAGGATTGTAGTGGATGTAATCTAGATGACGAGAATAATCCAATTCGTCCAGAATAACAGGT
>JBMLTO010000018.1:0-3289 GCA_049239925.1 Legionella sp.
GGCTCTATTGCCGTTTAACCTAAATGCAAACCGTATTTAGCCGAACGCATACGTTGAAACGCACTATAATGGTCAGACCAAACAATCGCCAGAACAACCCCTCTATTAATGGGCCTGTTTTCTTTTATTATGCTAGTGGCGTTTAACATGCATCAAACAAAAGCCCTTGTCAGCCTGGAAACGGCATCAAGGTATGATAAAAAAGGTGAGCTGACTTTCTCTGATGTCATGTGGGTCAAATAAGTATTATTCAACGTCTGAAAATCAGCTTGATTGACACAAATGCTCAAAAGAAAGCATCCATCCTTTGATCTATCCGCTCACTTTAGCTGCCTAGAAAGCCCTTCGAGACGCCTGCTACGCACGCGCCTTGGGGCGAACGGTCCTGGGAAAAATAGCTAAAGTCGAGATATAAATTAACGTTTAAATTTGGGTGATGCCTCTGGAGAGGCTCCTGAGGTATTGTCAGTTATCATTTGCTCTCCTAGATTGAATAGGCTAGCTGATGCAACGCAATCATTGCGATGGGGCTGGTTGCTCTGTATTCATGCTAAGTGCGAGGTCTTTCATGTGTTTATGGAGACCATGTGCATTGCTTGCTTTCGTTAGACCAATACCTGTACCAAGTAAGACTCCAATAGTTGTGATATGCATGATGGACATTGGCATTGGTGCTGTAATTAATAAAATTGCTGATAATAATATTATTAAATAGCCAATATGCCTTAATAAGGGACGATCTTTTCCGGGAATATGTCTAAATAACTCCAACGATAAAAATTGGTTAGGGGTTATTTGGTGATTGAGTAGTTGCGAGGTCATATGAATTATCTTCATATAAAATTCTTCTATTCGAGGATGAACAGGCGATGCTATCAGGTTTAAGTAATTATAAAAACCTAGGATGTTCTTTTTTAGTTTGGCGGATAGTTGGGGTTTTTCCTCAATTTGTTGTAGCTTAAATAGGGTTAATTGTTCTTTTAAACTGTATATATGTTGATCAGGTGGTGCCGTTTTTGCAGGATTAGATGTTTCGCTGGATTGGCCTTTGCTAAATAAGTTGGTAGGACTTAATGAGCGTGGTGTTGGCAATAGTGAGATATCAATTAAATAATCTGGTGTGCCTACGCCGGAATGAGTATCAGATAAGTTTTCAGATTCGACTGATGCTGGGGAGGCTAGCCATAAGTTACTAATCGAGTTAAATCTGACAGCAATGGATTGAGCGCCTGATCTAGGTTCTCCAAGCTCATTTTCACTATCGGATCCTAAGCAACTAGAGATCGATCGCTGCAGAAAGTCATGGCTTTCTGCAGATAGTCTTTCGGTCTCAGTTGAGCAATTACTACCGCTGCTTTCTGAACCTTCAAACTCTGAAATATTTCTGCTGCCTGACAAAGAGGAGCTTGGAGTCGGGATCCATTCTATATCATCGTTTTCTACTAACGAGCCTGACATGTCGATAATTTCTATCGAATCTTCATTGATTGATATCGTACTATGTTGCATCAACGGTCCTAGTGGTTATTTGCATCCATTTTCAAAATTGTTTACAACACTTAAATCGTAGGTATTTGTAGGTTGGGTACCCCTTCCGGACTACCTAACATAGGTTCATTCATAGGTTCATTCATAGGTTCATTGTTTTCATGAGCTGCATACATGGCGATATTTTCCAGTTTTTTAGGTAAACCATGGGCTTTCCCGGCCCTAAATAAGCCAAGACCGCTACCAATCAAAATGCTTGAGCTAACACCTAACTGAATGGTTGTTAATAGGGCTGGTGTTGTAACCATCAGAGTAACAGCAATTGCGATTAGTAGAATACCCAAGAGTTGTAACATTGGTTTAGAGTGGCCATGCATCTCTTTAATGAACGTTAAGTTCAGATAATCGTTAGGCTTAATTCCACCCTCCAATAAACAACGGGTTTGTTGAATGGCATGAATCAATTCGGTAGGTTTGATTCCGTGAATACTTGCATTGTGTTCTTGTGACATTGTTCTAAACAAATATTCAGCATACTCATAAAAATTTATAATGGTTTGTTGAAACTCTTGTGAAAATGATCGATTGCGATCGATATATTTGTCTTTAAATAGTCTTAATTGCTCGGTAAGTTCTGCATTCACTTGTTGTGTCACATATGCGCCGACAACATTATTAGCAACTACCGTATTAATCGTCAAGCGTTCAGTTGGATGATTAATACCAGGGCTATTGAGACGATTTTCAGGAATATTTCTTTGGTTGCTGTTATGTTGCGTGTTATTGGGTAAATCCGTGACACCTTCCTGAGTCGGTCCTATGATATCGCTAGTGTCCTCATACTCAGATTCTTCAGTCAAAGGATCAGTGGGACTTAAAGGATCAGTGGGACTTGTTGACGACATATCATCCTCTGTCTCGCTCGATCCATTTGACGATGTATCATCGCGATATAAGACGCTCCCAGGCTGTAGTTGCCTCTCTTGCTCTTTACGCGACTTACACTTTATTTTAAGCTCCTTTTTTAATTTGTCTTCTATATTCTTGGTTTTATCTATTACAGAGTCACATACAGCTTTAGCCGTGCGGTCAAACTTTGTAATTTTTTTGATAGCGTTAACCATCATGGTTATTATCTTTGCTGATGGGCCGTGTTCACTCAACGATGTCCTCAGTAGTTCGACGGCTTTATCTTTATCACTGAGCGTATCAGCGGTTACTATAGCTTTGGTTGCATGGTCATCAAGATTTGTAGTTTCTGTTTTCAGTATTGCATCAATCTTATCTAAGGTTATTTTTTGCTGCCCATCGCGGGTAACTATTGTTACAAAATCGTTGATAATCGATTGAATTAATATCGATCCATTCATTAAATTATTTTCTATCTTTTTGAATGACTCTTTGTCATCAAGGATTTCTTTTGCCGTGTTAATGAACTTTTTTATCCTATTGCGGATGATCTGTTCTTGTTCTTTTAAGGAGATCTTTGATGTGACATTGCTTATCGGTTCTTGTTCTTTTTGTTCTAAGTCTATTGTTGGTGAGACATCTGGTTTGCGTTTTTTTCTCATTATTCTTCCATCTTGTGTCATTTGAAGTCATATTTTATCCTATAAATTTGGAAAATACTGTAAAAATATATTAAAAAATTGAAAAGATTGTTGGGTGATAGATTGGTTATTATCTGAGCTCTTATTCAGTCTTACTAAATCTTCGACTTTAGCCATTTTTCCCAGGACCGTTCGACCTGAGGCGCGTGCTACGCACGCGTCTCGAAGGGCTAGATCCTAAATAAAAAACA
>JBMLTO010000019.1:0-14640 GCA_049239925.1 Legionella sp.
GATTCATAAATCACTACTTCTATCTTGAAGCACTACCGTGAAAAAATAGCATGTGGTTTGGACTGGTATAAAATTCCTTGAGCGCATAGGCTAGATCCAATGGCTGTAACCTTCGATTTCAATACGTTATTGTTGAGCCAAGGCCCAACCTACAACTGATTGATTAAATTTTAATGTGACACCCCTGCACTTTCGAGGAAACACGGGCTCATCTTGGTGTTGAAACGCACTATAATGTATAATGGTCAGACCAAGCAATCGCCAGAACACCCCCTCTATTAATGGGCCTGTTTTCTTTTATTACGCTAGTAGCCTTTAACATGCATCAAACAAAAGCGCTTGTCAGCATGGAAACAGCATCAAGGTATGATAATAAAAGTGAGCTGACCTTCTCTGATGTCATGTGGGTCAAATAAGTATTTTTCAACGTCTGAAAATCAGCTTGATTGACACAAATGCTCAAAAGAAAGCAGCAATTCTTTGATCGATCAGCTCACTTTAGCTGCCTAGAAAGCCCTTCGAGACGCGTGCGTAGCTCGCGCCTCAGGGCGAACGGTCCTGGGAAGCGAACGGTCCTGGGAAGCGAACGGTCCTGGGAAGCGAACGGTCCTGGGAAGCGAACGGTCCTGGGAAAAATGGCTAAAGTCGAGACTATTTGATTGTTAGTAATCAATTATATTTAACGCAAAATAAAAATAATGCTTTTTTGATTGATTTTAAATTTTTTCAGAAATTACTGTCTTCTTTTTAAGTTCTTTTTCTATGATTTTTAATTGATTTTTAATCATATAATGTTTAGCTTTCAAGCGTAGATACTTAATCGAAAAGAGCGTATAGCCTAAGAACAATCCAATGATTAGTGAACTAACGACGAGCAATGCAAGAGATACAGATATGGTAGTAAAATAAAAATTGATTGTTACCAACGAAGCATTTAGAGCCGAAAAGCTTATGCCAACAAAAATTAATACCACACTCAAAAGAATCATTATTATTCGCATGTTAGCATCCTTCATTACAATCCGCTCATTTTTATTAAGTTTGGTGAGATTGCAACTAAAAAATAAGGGTAATCGTCACTGAGCTTATCCACACCCCCTCACAAAATATATTCTCTGCCTTCATACGGAGGTTATCTCTCAATTTTACTGTATTAGACTTCGGTATTCTACTTAAAAAAAAAGCGTAGAAATCTACGCTTTTTTTGAGAGTATATAATCATTCACCTTCTTTGCTAGCCATTTTCTCTTTCAGTAAGTCGCCAAGAGTTGTTGTTGCTTCTCCTGTACGAGCGTACTTTTTAATTGCTTCAGCTTGTTCCTGAGCATCTTTAGCTTTGATTGAAAGTGATATCATACGACTTTTTCTATCAATATTGATGATCTTCGCTTCTATTGAGTCGCCTTCTTTAAGTATAGTTGTTGCATCATCAACCTTATCATCAGAAAGATCGGCAGCACGAATGGTACCAAACACTTCGTCAGCTAATTCAACCGTAGCTAATTTAGAATCAACAGCGGTAACTATGCCTTTCACGACTGCTCCCTTACTGTTTTCATCGACATAAGTTGTGAAACTGTCTGCTTCTAACTGCTTAAGACCTAATGAAATGCGCTCACGCTCAGCATCTATTGCCAAAATAACAGCTTCTAATTCTTGTCCTTTTTTGTATTGCTTAACAGCTTCTTCGCCTGGAATATTCCAAGAAATATCTGATAAGTGAACCAAACCATCAATATCACCATCTAGTCCAATAAACACACCAAAGTCAGTAATAGAACGTATTTTACCGCTTACTTTTTGACCTTTACTATGAGATTGTGCGAAATTCTGCCAAGGATTACCGACACATTGCTTCATGCCTAATGAAATCCTTCGACGATCTTCATCAATCTCCAGTACCATAACGCCAACAACATCCCCCATGGTAACAACTTTGCTTGGGTGAACATTTTTGTTGGTCCAATCCATTTCAGACATATGAACAAGACCTTCTACGCCTTCTTCAATCTCAACGAAACAACCGTAATCTGTAATGTTTGTAACTTTTCCTTCTAAGCGCTTACCAAGCGGATAGCGTTCAACTAAGTCCACCCATGGATCGTTACCTAATTGCTTCATACCTAATGAAACACGATTACGCTCACTATCAAAACTCAAGACCTTAACTTTAACATCTTGACCGACAGTCAATAATTCACTCGGATGCTTAACTCTTTTCCAAGAAATATCTGTGATATGTAATAGACCATCGATGCCGCCTAAATCGATGAAAGCACCATAATCTGTTAGATTCTTAACGATACCTTGCAACACTTGTCCTTCATGTAAAGAATCAAGTAATGCTTGCCTATCAGCGCTACTTTCTTCTTCAACAACCGCACGTCTTGATACAACGATATTATTGCGCTTAAGATCCATCTTGATTACTTTAAACTCAAGTTCTTTGCCTTCAAGGTAAGAAGGATCACGAACAGGCCTTACATCAACTAAAGAACCAGGGAGAAATGCGCGAATAGAGCCTATCTCGACAGTAAAGCCACCTTTGACCTTACCTGAAATTAATCCTGTCACTGTTTCATTATTATCATACGATTTAGATAGTTTTCGCCAGGCTTCTTGACGTTTTGCTTTCTCTCTTGAGAGTAAAGTTTCACCATGACCATCTTCAACCGAGTCTAGCGCAACCTCAACTATATCACCTAAACTGACCTCTAATTCACCATTTTTATCTAGAAACTCTTCAACGGATATTATCCCTTCTGATTTTAGACCCGCATTGAGGGTAACAAAATCGTTATCTATTTCTATAACTTTGGCAGGGATAATTGCACCTGGATAAAATTGAGCACCAGCGATACTTTTCTCAAACAATTCCTTGAAACTTTCAGACATGTTAATAAACTCTTTAGTAAAAAAATGGAAGTATGAAACTATTTTCACCTCCCCCCGGACTGTGATTCATTAAGAATGAAACAAATGCTTTTGGACCAAAACCAAAACTTGCTCAAATGATTGTACTATTGTCAATTCAGTAGTATCAACCACTATAGCATGACGCGCAATCTTTAATGGTGCACAATCCCTGGTTTTGTCTCTACAATCACGTTTGATCAATTCTTTCCGAACCTGAGCGAGGCTAACATTATTTGACTTATCTTTCAACTGCAAATAACGGCGCTTTACTCTTTCTTCAATGGAAGCATCTAGATAGATTTTCAAATCAGCATTAGGAAAAACCACTGTGCCCATATCTCGTCCATCTGCGATTAAACCCGGTGGTTTTACAAACGCTCTTTGTTTTTCTAATAGCGCAATTCTTACTTCTGGGATGGTCGCGATTAAAGATGCATCATGGCCACACGCTTCCAATCGAAGCTGACTATAGATTTCCTCATCATTCAGATAAACTAGATTGTTATTATGATCATCGGTGGCAAAATGCAAACGCATTTGGTGGGCGCATGCGACCAATTCAGCTGCATTATCAAACGAAATGGATTTTTTTTTGGCAGCGTAGGCTAACAACCTATATATCACACCGCTGTCTAAAAAATGCCAATTTAAATACTTAGCCAACATATGGCAAATGGTACCCTTGCCAGTCCCACTGGGACCATCCAGTGTAACCACATAGGTTTTATTGTGTATCATCATTATATTCCTCGATTACCATATTAATTTTATTTGCGATAGCGACAAAATTTGGAAAAGAAGTTGTAATATTTTTACTGTCTAATATGGTAATAGGTTGTTGTGCTACTGCGCCTGCTATGGCAAATGCCATAGCAACTCGATGATCTTGGTGACTAGTAATCGTTCCTCCTTGTATGCTGCCACCTTCAATAAGCACACCATCTTTTAATTCTTGAGCATTAATGCCTAATGCTTGTAAACCACTCACCATTGCTACAATGCGATCAGTTTCTTTACTGCGTAACTCACCCGCTCCTTGCAATAAAGTTTCTCCCTGCGCACAAGCAGCAGCAATCAAAATTATTGGAAATTCATCAATGGCTATTGGTACCATATCTTCAGGGATGACTATTCCATGTAATAATTGATATTCAACATAAATATCACCCACAGGCTCTTCACCATAATACCGCTCATTGCTAATGATTATCGTCGCACCCATCATTTTTAATAGGTTTATTGCGCCTGTTCGTGTAGGATTTATGCCCACATTTTTTATCCAAATTCTGGAGCCAGGCACTAATGTTGCCGCTACGATGAGAAATGTTGCAGATGATATATCGCCAGGAATAGTTAAATCCGCAGCCATACATTCGTGGTTAGCATCAATACTAATCATATGCCCGCTTTTTTCATAAGGGTATGAAAAAGTCTTGAGCATACGTTCCGTATGATCTCGTGTAACCGATTTTTCTATAATTTGTGTTTTTCCGGCAGCATATATCCCTGCTAAAAGTAAACAGGATTTAACCTGAGCACTAGCTATAGGCATTTCATAGCGAATACCTGCTAATTGCGGATTGCCATCAATCGAAAGCGGCGAATGACCATTACTAGTAGCGACTTTAGCTCCCATTAAATTCAATGGAACACTGATTCGAGACATCGGTCTTTTTTGTAAACTTTCATCGCCAGTCAATGTGGAACTAAATGGTTGTGCAACGAGTAATCCCGTTAGTAATCTGAGACTAGTAGCTGAATTACCACAATTAATAACAGATGAAGGTCTTCTTAAACCATATTTTCCCACACCATGAATGATTAATGATTGTGAATTTAGATGAGTCATACTTACGCCCATAGTCTTTAAAGCAGACCTCGTTGCAATACAATCATCCGCCTCTAAAAAACCATGGATCGAGCTAGTGCCAATTGCTATTGAGGCAAATATAAGAGCCCTGTGTGAAATAGACTTATCACCAGGCACCATACATTCACCACATAAAGGCTTTGCTCGCCTACTAATGAGATAAGGTGAGCTCATCGTGAGTGGTTCTCAGCAAAGCGGTGCATAAAAGTCAATAACGCATCAACTCCCTGTAAAGGCATAGCATTGTATAAACTCGCTCTTAATCCACCGACTGCTCGATGCCCTTTTAGAGCAACTAGTCCTTCTTGAGCAGCCTGGTCAACAAACGCTGCCTCTAGCTCTCGCTGATAAGTACCAAAACAAATATTCACCAAGGAACGTGAATTTTTTTCTACATCGCAATAATAAAAGGACGACTGATCAATATAATCATACAGTTTAGCGGCTTTCATTCGATTCTGCTCGTGTAAAACAGATACGCCACCTTGTGTTTTAATCCAAGAAAACATTTTCGCTGCCAAATAACAATTAAAGGTTGGCGGGGTAGCGTAAAGTGAGCGATGAATAGCGTGCGTGCGATAATCAAGCATTGTTGGAATAACCTTCCCTACCGCTTGAGATAATAACTCATTGCGAATAATCACCACTGTTAAACCTGCTATAGAAATATTTTTTTGTGCGCCAGCAAAAATTAATCCATACTCATTAATGTTCAAAGGTTCACTCAATAGACAAGAAGTCATATCGGCTACTAAGGGGATGTCACCGACTCTTGGCACTTCATGAAAACGAACCCCATGAACCGTTTCATTGGGCGTAAAATACAAATAAGCCGTATTAGGTTTTAGTTGTAGGCAGTCTAAGGGGGGTGTCCGTTTGAATTTCATCGATTCAGCGCTGACTAAACAATAGGCCTTAGCAATTTTAGAAGCCTCTTCAAATGCCATTGCTGACCATAATCCTGAGATTAAATAGGCACCTTGTTGTTGTGCAGCCAGTAAATTCATAGGAAGCATTGCAAACTGCATTCGAGCAGGACCACCTAAAAACATCACCGTATATGTTGAGGGAATTGCTAATAATTCACGTAAATCAGCTTCAGCTTGCTCGAGTAGCTGTATAAAATCTTCCGTGCGATGACCAACTTCACAAACTGACATGCCTAAATCATGCCAATTTAAAAATTCTTGTTGAGCATCATAGAGTATAGAAGCAGGCAATGTTGCTGGACCTGCTCCAAAGTTATAGACCCTATTCGTTATCATTTTGTTGAAGCGATTCATGGGTATCACTATCCTGGTCTTGGATATCATCAATACGCTGCATACCAACGACTAATTCACCTGTCGTGACGTTAATAAGCCGCACACCCTGTGTATTACGACCAATCACTGATAATTCATTTATTTTAAATCTTACCAAGGTACCTTTATCAGTAATTAGCATGGCTTCATCATGTTCCGTGACTTGCAAAGCACGCACAACCTTGCCATTACGCTCACTAACCTGGATAGAAATAACACCTTGCCCGCCTCTGCCAGTAATACGATATTCATCAATCTCTGTACGCTTTCCATAACCAAATTCTGTAGCTGTTAAAATTGTACCGCCAGGATTCACAACAACTAAAGAAATCACCGACTGTCCATCTAACAAACGAATTCCTCGAACCCCCCTCGCTGTTCTACCCATAGGTCTAACTAAATTTTCATCAAAACGGATTACTTTTCCAGCATCACTAAATAACATGACATCTTTCGTTCCATCGGTAATATCAACACCAACCAGGCGATCATCTTCATCAAGATCGACAGCAATAATTCCATTGGAACGAGGTCGACTAAATGCGGTCAACGGTACTTTTTTTACAGTTCCTTGTTTAGTAGCCATAAATACAAAATTATTTTCTTTATAATCGCGCACGGGCAGCATTGCATTGATTGCTTCATTTTCAGCTAAAGGCAAGATATTAATGATTGGTTTGCCACGTGAAATTCGGCTAGCCAATGGTAACTGATAAGCTTTTAACCAATACAATTTGCCATGATTTGAAAAACATAATAACGTATCGTGCGTACTGGCAATGACCAAGCGCTCAACAAAATCCTCATCTTTAACATGAGTTGCTGATTTACCCTTACCGCCGCGACGTTGTGCTTGATAAGCTGAGATTGGTTGATACTTAACATACCCTTGATGCGATAAAGTAACCACAACATCTTCTTCGGTAATTAAATCTTCTATCGTTAAATCTTCTTGCGATGCCATAATTTCTGTACGACGTGTATCGCCAAACTGGGCACGCATGTCGACTAATTCGTCGCGTATAACATCCATTAGACGCTGGGATGACGACAAGATGTGCAATAATTCTCTGATGAGATCAAGTAGTTGATCAAACTCATTAAGAATCTTATCTTGCTCCAACGCTGTTAAACGATGTAACCGTAAATCAAGAATAGCTTGAGCTTGTTGCATTGTTAACCGATAACCATCAGCTCCCAAACCAAACTCGGACTCCAAATCATCAGGACGAGAAGCTTGGCTCCCTGTCTTTTCAAGCATGGCTTGCACCAATCCTGGTTGCCATAACCGAGCTAATAATCGATCCTTAGCATCCTGTGGTGTAGGCGATTTTTTTATCAACTCAATCATCTCATCGATATTAGCTAAGGCAATACCAAGTCCTTCTAATAAGTGCGCACGATTACGAGCTTTTCTCAATTCAAAGATGGATCGACGGGTTACTACCTCACGACGATGCTTGATAAAATACTCAATAACTTGCTTTAGATTCAATATCTTTGGCTGGCCATCCACAAGAGCAACCATGTTGATACCAAATACATTTTGCATTTGAGTATGCGCGTATAAATTATTTAACATAACCTCTGCGACTTCACCACGCTTTAACTCAATAACCACACGCATCCCATCTTTATCCGACTCATCACGTAAACCGGATATACCCTCTAAGCGTTTTTCTCGGACCAACTCGGCAATACGCTCAACTAAACGCGCCTTGTTAACCTGATATGGGAGCTCATGAACAATGATCGATTGCCGTCCTGTTTCATCATCGATTTCGATTTCAGTTCTAGCCCGAATAACGATACGTCCACGACCAGTTCGGTATGCATCAATAATTCCTGCACGTCCATTGATAATAGCCGCCGTAGGGAAATCAGGCCCAGGTACAATCGTCATCAAATCATCAATTGAAAGATCTGGTTCAGCAACCAATGCTATGCATGCATCAATTATTTCTGTGATATTATGGGGTGGTATATTAGTAGCCATGCCAACCGCTATACCCGACGATCCATTGATTAGGAGATTAGGTACCCTTGCCGGCAAAACAGCTGGTGCAAATTCAGTTTCATCATAGTTAGGGCTAAAATCTACTGTTTCTTTATCCAGATCAGCCAACAATGCGTGCGCCATTTTCGACATTCTTACTTCTGTATAACGCATAGCTGCTGGAGCGTCACCATCAATTGAACCAAAATTACCCTGGCCATCAACCAACATATAGCGCATTGAAAAATCTTGTGCCATACGAACAATGGTGTCATAAACAGCCGTATCACCATGTGGATGATACTTACCGATCACGTCACCAACGACTCTTGCTGATTTTTTATAAGGTTTATTCCAATCATTACCCAATTCACTCATCGCAAAAAGTACGCGTCGATGAACGGGCTTTAAACCATCACGAACATCAGGTAAAGCACGTCCAACGATAACACTCATCGCATAATCGAGGTAGGATTGTTTTAATTCATCTTCAATACTAACTAATGTGACTTCTTTTGCTGAAACCATGGTCTAAGCTGTATCCTTATGCAATCTAGAATTTAAATATAGAAATCATTGTAACATAGCGAAAAGGCTGAAGACACAGGTAGCTGATACTAACAGTTGACGATGACTGATTTTGTGCTTATTCAGTAATTGTTCTCATGGATAACCGTGATAAATAAAGTACAAGAACGCTGTATGGCAATAAACAAATAATATCGATAGGGAATGCTACGATGCCAATTCCAGCAAAAGCACCTAAATAAGAAAATAACGTTAACGAAGCCATGTACATCATAAACCACAACAAAGCCCGTCCCATCGTTAATCGTGTTTTACCATGATAAACACTATAAACAATCAAACCGATGATTAGTGCTAAATCCAACTTCCACAGTATCGAAAAACCGCACCAATACAACATTAAATTAGAGGCATAAAATGCAAGATGTGCTAGCCCAATAGCTCCAACTAATTTAAATGGTCTAGGTCTATCAGGCTGTTGTTTACGCAATGCCACAAGACATATTGGACCAATAGCATAAGATAAAATACTAGCAGACGATAAAAATGCAACTAATTTTTGCCAACCAGAAAACGGTAAAAAAGCCAATGCACCTACTAAGCCATTAAGATATAACGTAATATAGGGAATATTATGACGATTAACTTTTAAAAATATTTTAGGCAAATACTCATTCAGTGCCATACCGTAAAGAATACGCGAAGTTGCGGCAGTATAAATAAATGTTGTGCCGAACGGAGAAAATGCTGCATCAAATAGCAGCAAAGTAGCCACCAAACCCAAACCCAGTAACAAGGTTAGCCCAACTAAGGGGCCCCCATCGCCAGGGTAAGTCAAATGCTGCCATCCATGAACCAAGTACTCGGATGGTATTGCCACGATAAAACTTAACTGCAACATGAAATAAAGGCAAAAACCTATCACGACCGATCCTAAAATAGCCGTTGGGATATTTCGTTGCGGATTTTTTACCTCGCCAGCCAACATTAAACCATTTTGAAAACCTGTAAATGCAAATGCCACACCACCGGCAGATAATGCAGTCATAATCTGTACCCAATCTTCTTTGCGCGATAAATTAATATTCAGATTTGCCATCGATGGGGCATGAGTCAATAGTGCATAAATTGCAATACTAGGCAATATAAATTTTATTAAACTAGCATACTTGTTGCATTCAACTAAAAATTTAATACCATATGAATTGATAACAACCACAACAACCATAATTAAAATAGCTGTACTATAGCCATAAATAGATAACGACAGTGTATTAGTTTTACTACTGATTAGCACGGGGAAAAAATGACTCGAATATTGCAAAATAGCCTGAATTTCAATCGGTGTCATGACCACATACGATAGCCATGAAGTCCATGCAAATAAAAAGCCAACTTCGCGACCATGCGTCAAGGTAGGATAGACAGATAAACCTCCTGATACCGGAAACATAGCACCTAATTCACAGAGTGGTAACGCGATGAATAACATGAATATTGCTGCAATAATCCAACTAATGAGTGCCCCACTCCCCGCCATTTGTGCACTGATGAATGGACTAAATAACCACCCTGAACCGATCATCCCACCAGCAGAGGCTATCAATATATTGACTGTTGAAATATCACGTTTTAACATAAATCAATCCATTGCATTCTAATATCATCCGGTCATAGTCTATTCAATAGAAAAATTATCTACCATCATTTATCTGGTCAGATGTAGTGGCTCAGATTGGATCTGACAATTATCCATTTTTCAAATGGTGTCTATCCGTTTAAATTTGCGCTAAATTCTTCTCAGCACATTAATTTGTCATTCATAATAGTGAATTCATTTTGACTTAATCTTATACTGGAGTAGAGTAATCCGCAATAACTCCTTCTTGACTTTAGCCATTTTTCTCAGGTCCGTTCGCCCTGAGGAGCGTGCGTAGCAGGCGTCTCGAAGGGCTGGATCCTAAATAAAAAACATCAAAACTAGGGCGTGTTGCCTGCCCTTCGCGAGACCTACCCATAGAGTTCGGATGTTAGAATTCTATTGATCAACCATTGAATCGTTGGTCCTCAAAGGACAAATGGATGAAAATGTTTAAAGATCTTATACAACATACGGAGCTTGAATGGGAATTTATTGATGGTAGTATCATCCGTTGCCATTGGAATAGCCTGATTCCGCGATTTACAGCTAAGTACAATGTGCATATGTTGGTTGATGATGAGGTTCATGAAACTGATGTAGAGGCTGACGTGAATAGCGATTCAAAAACTGGTCCAAGCTGTGGACATTAAACATGGGCCTGTTTTCTTTTATTACGCTAGTGGCTTTTAACGGGCATCAAACCAAAGCGCTTGTCAGCATGGAAACAGCATCAAGGTAGGGTAAAAAACGGTCTATCCCTCAGAACAGCCCATCAATCCTCTTTGCACTTGATTTTTTATAGAGTTATTCTCGTTTTTTTTGCTGTATTATCAATCTCTATATGGCAAGCTACAACTCTGAAGATATTGATACTTATTGTCCGCCTCGCGCTTCCGCTAAAGCTAACGTCTTGCTAACAAAATTAACTAGTGCGGACAATAAAATTAAGTGACATGAATCACAAGGGTCAAACAATAATGATAGATTACTGAAAATCCACTACTAAGCTACTACTTAAATTTCCATTAAATCGCGTTCTTTATCAGCTAAAACAACATCAAGTTCTGCAATATACTTATCTGTTAACTTTTGGATGAGATCGTTTGCACGTCTCTCGTCATCTTCTGAAATTGATTTATCTTTCACTAAGTCTTTTAACTTACCATTTGCATCACGACGAATATTGCGTACGGACACACGAGCTTGTTCCGCCTCTGCTCGTACAACCTTGATCATTTCTTTGCGCCGCTCTTCTGTTAATGCTGGCATGGGAACACGAATAGCAGTACCAGCAGTCGCCGGATTTAAACCCAGATCAGAAGTCAAAATTGCTTTTTCGATGGCTGCAACCATTGACTTTTCCCACGGAGTAACCAATAAGGTTCGTGAATCACTGCTAGTTACGCTTGCAACTTGACTTAACGGGGTTAAATTACCGTAGTAATCAACTTGCACATGATCTAATAAACTGGCATTTGCACGCCCAGTGCGAATTTTTGTTAAATCATGTTGCAAGGCTTCTACAGTTTTCTTCATCCGTTTTTCTGCATCATTTTTAACATCATTAATCATTTCAAGCTCCTATGATGGTCCCTATACATTCACCATAAACAATTTTTCTTAATGCATCGCTTTCTTTCATATTACAAACCTGTAGAGGCATTCCATGATCTTGGCACAAACAAATGGCAGTAGCATCCATTACCTGCAAACCTTGGCGAATCACATCTTGATAACTTAATTGATCATACCGCTGCGCTGAAGGATTGTTTACTGGATCATCGGTATAAACGCCATCCACTTTTGTTGCCTTAATCACGATATCTGCTTTGATCTCTATGGCTCTCAAACATGCTGCAGTGTCAGTAGTAAAAAATGGATTTCCAGTACCTGCTGCAAAAATAATCACTTCATGGTTAGATAAGCGCTCCATAGCTTTAGCGGTATTATAAGAATCAACAATACTATTGATTGCTATTGCCGACATCACCTGTGCTGATTGTGTCACTCGCTTGAGTGCATCCCGCAGAGCCAAGGCATTCATTACCGTTGCTAACATGCCCATATGATCACCCGTCACACGCTCTAGGCCAACCTGAGACAAAGCTTTGCCACGAAACAAATTACCACCGCCAATAACGATCGCAAGCTCAACACCTAAATCAACCAACTCTTTGACTTCATGTGCAATTTTATCAAGCACAGCTGGATCTATACCAAACTGCTGTTCACCCATAAGGGCTTCACCGCTGTACTTGAGTAAAATACGCTTATATTTTAACTTTTGAGTATGAGTAGTGGTCATTATTAACGAACCTGGGCCATCACTTCTGCCACAAAATTATCTTCTTTTTTCTCAATACCTTCACCTACTTCAAAACGAATGAACGTAATCACTTCAGCATTTTTTTCTTTTAATAATTGTCCAACTTTCTTATTAGGATCCTTAACAAATGGCTGGCCAAGTAAGCTAACTTCATCGACATATTTAGCAATTCGACCTTCAATCATTTTGTCAATAATCTCTTGCGGCTTTCCGCTTTCACGGGCTTGCGCGGTAAAAATTTCACGTTCAGTTGCAATAGCCTCAGCAGATACTTGATCATGAGAAACTACTATAGGCCGGCTAGCAGCAATGTGCATAGCAATATCTTTTGCCAGCGACTCATCACCTTTGCTTAATGAAACCATTACACCAATTTTTGAGCTATGTAAGTAATACCCGATAACACCCTGTGTCTGTAAATGAACTAAACGACGTAATTTGATGTTTTCACCAATTTTAGCGATCAGCTCTTGTCGCGTTTGTTCCACAGTAAGCGTTGTATTTGCAACCAGATCATGAGCAAGAGCATCAACATCTTTTGCACTAGTCTGCAAAGCAGTCTCAACCACAGTGTTTGCAAACTTCGTAAAACTTTCATCGCGTGCAGAAAAATCGGTTTCGCTATTGATTTCTAACATCACAGCATTTTTTTGATCAGGGGTACGAGCGATAACAATCACACCTTCAGCCGCCACACGATCTGCTTTTTTATCAGCTTTAGCCTGCCCGGCCTTACGCATTTCAGTAATCGCTTGCTCGATATCACCGTTGGTAGCGATTAGAAATTTCTTGCACTCCATCATCCCAGCACCGGTACGTTCACGTAATTTCATCACTAAAGCAGCACTAATAGTCATTATTATTCTCCATTGTTCCTAAGACGTTATTTCTTTTATAGAGTATTGACGAATCACGTACCACAAAACTGTTGGCAGCAATTCTATTGAATGGTTCAGTAAAAAAATGGGGTACGTGATCAATCAACGCGCCCCATAAAACTTGTTTTTCAGGTTAAAATTAATCATCAAAATTGATCAATTTATCTTATTTTTTAATGCTCTCGTCTTTTTCAGCTGTAATTTCGACAAATTCTGCATCCGATAAAAGACCACCTACGGTGTTTCCTCGTTGCACATCAAGAATGGCATCAGCAACTGCACGCACATAGATATCGACAGCTCGCATAGAGTCATCATTCCCAGGGATAATATAGTCAATGTTATCAGGGTTATTATTAGTATCAACTACGCCAATAACAGGAATTTTTAATCGACGTGCTTCTTCAACCGCAATATGCTCAAAACCAACATCGACGATGAACAGTGCATCCGGTAAACCACCCATGTCTTGAATACCACCAAGGCTTTTTTCAAGTTTTTCTAACTCACGCGTTAGCATTAAAGCTTCTTTTTTAATCATATGATTAAATGAGCCATCATCTTGAAGTTTTTTCAACTCTTTTAAGCGAAAAATAGATTGCCTAACAGTTTTGTAGTTGGTTAACATCCCACCTAACCAACGGTGGTCAACATAAGGCATACCACAACGCTTAGCGTGTTGGCGAATACTCTCTTGCGCAGCTCTTTTAGTACCAACAAACATGATCTTTGCCTTGTTGGAAGCAAGACGACCCACATAATTTAATGCATCATTCATCATGGGGATGGTTTTTTCTAAATCTATAATGTGAATTTTATTTCTTGAACCAAAAATGTACTCAGCCATTTTAGGATTCCAGAAACGCGTTCTATGACCAAAATGGGCACCAGCTTCTAAAAGTTCTTTCATACTAACATTCATTATTTTCTCCAGGGGTTACGCCTCCATGTTTCCCATACAACACCCATAATGGGACCCAGTTATATGTGTCGAAACATGTGTGTAGTTAAAAACGCATCATTTATACCATAATCGTTGCTCTGCAGCAATCGAATACTGTCATTATAACAGGGGTGTCGCATTAAAATTTAATCAATCTGTTGTAGGTTGGGCCTTGACCCAATAATAACGTATTGAAATCCAAGGTTACAGCTAAAAATCCTTGCCAAAATACAGTCA
>JBMLTO010000020.1:0-23758 GCA_049239925.1 Legionella sp.
CTATAGTTGGACTTTCACCAACTCGCTATTGACCATGCCGGTCACACCGAGACGCATGCGTAGCACGCGCCTCAGGGCAATCAAGAAGCGTTTCGTGTTAGCCGTTCAGATTCAAGATACCATCGCATGAACGGGATCAAAATTAGGCCTTTTCTTCTTGATTCTGAATATAATTTCTACTTAAAGGCATTAATAGCCTAATCACCGCTCTACATAGAAGGTTGTAGATAATCTGTCTCGTTATATAGATAAGCTTTTAGATAATTAATAAAACTAGCTAATTCCAAAGTCATCGGTTTTGCACGATTTCCACAATCAACAGCATAAGGATAGGTAATATATCTAGTTTTGCAGCCGTTATAATCTTGTGGTTCTAAAAGTGAATCCCTTAGGACGGGGTGTTTTCCACGATGCTCACATAAATCGTCAAATCCACTTTTTGAAAAAACACAAAAACTGTTGGGAATAGTCTTCCAATAATTATCCTGATCGAAATACATTTTATCCACAATAAGGAATTGATCATATAGCTCGATAGCATCTTTATTGATTTCCTCTAGGGATATCATGCAGGTGGTTGTTAACCTGTCAATTCGCATCTCGTAATCTTCCAATAATTTCTGCAATCCTGGCTCAGATATTTGCTTTAAGATGTCTAACTCAAATTCGCTAGGCATGTTATCAATAGCCATTATTAAATCTTCTCTACCCCTATTAGGTAAAGTTGTTAATAGACTCCCAGCCATATCAGAAAAAAAATCTGAATCAGCTGAATAGAACAGCACTCGTTCATGATGTCTATTATCACGATTAGATAAACCTATATCTACTGAATGGTATAAACGACTATGGATTTCAGGCACATAAACTGATGAACTGGAACTGGAACTGGAACTGGAACTGGAACTGGAACTGGAATTAGAACTGAAACTGGAATAAGAACTGGAATAAGAACTGGAATAAGAACTAGAATTGGAACTGGAACTGGAACTGGAACTGGAATTGGAATTGGAATTGGAATTGGAACTAGAATCAGTACCGAGTATTATCTCACGTATATCATGATCATCCATAAAAAATGTTAGACATGGTACAGATACAATGATTAGTGCTATTTTAAACAGTTCCACTAAAATACTAACCGCTACATATACTAGTAGCAGCAGATAAGCTACTGATCCTACGAATCCTTCGAAAACACCAACAAACAAACATGTAAAGAAATGTGCACTATCCAAATCGGGGATAACTATGACTCTCATCCTAGCTAGCGTCCTAGCTAGATATCTCAATACCTCGCCAGAGAAATAACGAAAAAAAAATGTATTGGGAAATTCCCTATAAATATATTCACATGCAATGCGAACTGGTAAATAGAGAAACCGAAAACAGAATGGTGAGACAATATTGAATAAAAAAAACACAATAACCCAAGCAACAACTTCACTTACCATTCTAATAAAAAGAGCAAGAAAAAAATTGAAAAATATTGTTCTTAGAGCAGTCATAGGAATAATACACTCTCAACCTAATAAATTTTTCATACAATAACATACAAATAGCTTAAAAAATATATTTTATAGCCAAATTTATGGGTACCTCATGAAGCAATATTCCTGAACTTTTTAGATAGGTTTCAATGTAAACTGGCGTGTCTATATTTTATCTCGCCTCGTGCAGCTCTTTCGCCCATACTGACAAAAGGCAACTGAAGCAAGGCTCTTAAAAACTACTTTTCATTTCATGCTCATAATCAGCAAAACTATCATGTAATATCGCCTGTTGTTCTGGCAATTTCTGTAATAACATTTTTGTTAACAGATTGAGGCGCTGACTAAAACCATGGTTGGCACCGCTTAAATAATAAGGATGGCAACGATAACGTGTTGCCCTGATCACATTATCAATTTCCATTGGCTTGGGATTAACCAAATCTTCTCCGTGGACAGGATGTTTTAACGCTTCACCGCTGCTTGCATACTTTGTCAATATCTTATGAGTACATAAATAAGTACCACCTTTTACGGGATACCACTCCCCTTCTGTATAAAATTGTTTCATTAATACTATGGCGTTAGCAGTATTTATACTCTCAAAATCGATATCATCTTCCTCCTTCGCTAGCTCCGCCATCAAACTCTTATGTTCGTTTAATAGTTCTTGGACAATCGGATCATTTTTCAAGTTCAGCTGTTGTTTCACCAAATCAGGTAATTGCTGATGATCGTGCACCATCTTTTCACGATCCTCTGCTGATAGATACAATCCTTTCAATGGGTTATCTTTTACTTCAAGATACGTTTGTGCTGCAGTATAAATATCAGCTACTAATAAACTACTGATTATTTTCTGAGTTGATGCAGCTAAACCTTGAGTCCAACCAACACCAAAAATTAAATCGAAAACCTCATCATCTTTGCTTGACCATGACATTTTATTATACAATTGACCTAAGCCAGCATTAAATGCACAACTAAATCCATCAACCAATGCATTTTTTATGCCTATCATAACCGCTAATAAAAAAGACGTTGGCGAAAAAACCAAAGTTACAGCCAATCCGCTAGCTATTGCCACAACAAATAAGGCGAATCCTGCCAAGATCCCCAAATCATAAACATGCCCTGCTAATGCAATAGATACCGCCAATATACTGAATAAAGCAAACCCAACTTTTCTTACATAAAATAAAAAAAGCTTAACCAGTATATAAACGGGATAGAACAATCCACCTAATAAACCTGATATAAATCTATATATATTGTATGCAGATGTAACAATAAGTTTTTTAAACATATTCGATGTGTCCTATTCATTTAAACGCTACATAACTGACAAAAAAGAACTATTTCTTCAGCAAAAAGCGGATTTATACTATCATGATATTTATTTGAATAACTGTATTGAACCAATTTTTCTGCTTCATCTGAGATATACACCTAAACCATTAACCAACAAACTAAAGGGTATTTGGTATATGCACGTTAGTTGATTAGTTTTCAGTCAGTAAAATTGATCAATTACATAAACTTTCTCGACTTTAACAGATTCAAAATATCGACTATTTTCGCCACACAGCTAGAGTCTTGCTATTTGGATCTTGTGAGTATGTTTGCAAGATATCTTTAATTAATTCTTCCATCACTGTTGCCTTTGCTTCATCTTCTATTAATCCACCATGCTGCTTAAGCATTTCTAAACGCTCAGCAATCTCTTTCGATACAGTACCATTTGGAAATAGTGCCGCAAGAAACCGTCTAGCTTCCGCTGGCCCTAAATGCCGGTACAATTGATTTCTTACTGCCGAATCCTCAGCCGTCGTGCTAAATGCCCATAATTCAATAGGCCCTAGCGTTAATGTTAATAGCTGAACACTAACGCCCCCTTTCGTGGCAAATTGGGCAAGAAAAGTCGCCCCACCTTGCCTAGGACCATGTACACGTGTACGTAATGCTATTTTTGCAGTTTCAGACAGTCCAAAAATTTTGCTTGTTTTTTCAATCGCCTGTGAGGGACCTGCATCCATGATATAAATCGATGTTGCGAAATCAATCATCACTGGATCAAAGTCGTCAACGGACTGCGATAACAGTGAAATTTGTACTTTCCACTTACGACCTTCACGCATATCAATGATAACCTGATCACGTACCGCTGCAGATTTGGATGTGCGATGAAACTCATCGTAAACAATTCGTTTAGGATCTTCACGTATTTCTGAAATTCGCTCTTTATGATAGGCTTGATATTGTTCAGGGATGCTAATTAAGCTTTCTTCGGTTAAATAATAATGCCTAGCTAATATATATCGAGCAAGCATATACATCACAGACGTTTGACGATCGGCCGCATCACCACCACTTTTTGCAACTTCATCCAAGTCTAACGATACCACACGAGCGTCGCCAATATCAAAAGCAGTTACTCTCGATAAAATAGGATACTCTCGAACAGCTCCCGAAATCATTCGTGAAAAAGAATTGATGAGTGATTCCCCAGTAGGAGCTGTCACTTTTCCATACAGATCTTCAATGGCTGGTGTCCGACATATTGATGCAGCATCGGCAAGCAAAGGCATAGCATAGCGTTGTGCAAGTAGAGCTTCGTGGGTAAAACCAGCAGCATACAACGCATCCGTAACTTCCCACCAAGTTGACTTTGAGTCTCGAACAAAACCAATTTCTTCCAATATGCTATCAATAAACTCTTCAATACCTGGCGAATATGGCGTCGGATTATTTTCATCTGATAAACTTTTGTACAATTCATCAACGATCATTCCATTTAAATCAGCCATACCATCATACGATTTTGTGGCACCTAACGGCGTCGTTAACAACGTTAAAAAATTAACTAAAAATGAACGTTCTAAAGCCGTTGGATACCTGCAACCCAACTGCGTATCAAATGGATTTATCGAGTAATCGGGAGTCATTCTTAAACGATGATACGCGACTAAATGCTTTTTGGCTGCTGGCAATGCCTCTTTTATTAATGAAATTAATCCACTGCTTGATGGGCCAATATCGATAATGGCTATTCGCGGTAAGCGAGTTAAGCCCCCAGACAAACATAATGCCAAATTTTGTGCATTTGATAAGACTGACTTTCCAGATCCAGGTCTCGCATAGACTAAATCGATCCACGTAGTTTGCTGGCTAGATCCCGGTTGAAACGGCCAAGGTTTACCGTCGGGCGATCGATAGAGCAAAGCACCTGTACGCCAAGGTGATGCCGGTCTCGTTATTGGTAACATAGACACTATATCTGACAATGGCGCAACAGAAGGTACAGCGGCACTGGCAGTTGTCACAGCCAATAAGCTAGAAACAAATCCAGCAAAAGGATCGCCACAGATCTCAGATACATCAGTAGACCCCCAACCCTGAATAGCTTTTACCAACTCAGAACTGCGTCGACGTAATAAAGGTATATTACCCTCTGGGGCATAGGTTGTTGCTACAACGCGCAAACGAATCATGGCTTCATCAGTATTAATTTTAAGATATTTTAATAAATTAACAGAATCACTGATCAGTCTATTTTGTGCTGATGAAAAACTTAAAATTGATGCTAGCAAACCCTTTAACTTAATTGTCGTCAGCCCTTCACTTTCCAGCAGAAATGAGATTCGCCAAGGCACATGTGTTGGCAAAATACGAGAAAATAAATTGATAAAGGGTTTAATATCTTTGGGAAATAAATCAATGTAAACAGAAGAATATATCTTGTTACCAACCAGCACCGTTCTTCTATCAATTATTTCTCCATCTCGAGGAATGACCTGCTTAGCCAGAGATGGCCACATCAAATCAGACACATCGCCCTCAAAAGCATTAACTTCTCGTATAGGGAGTGGATCGCCAGGCAAACTTGCACGCCAATCATCAGCAGTAAAATCAGGATCAGCTGTCATTCTAATTGCATGTACAGCATCATGAACATTTAACAAGCTTGCCATCACATTTAATGACTCTAAGTCATTCAATACCGACCGAACATAAGCACTGTGCGTATCCCTGAGTTCAGGAATAGCAGCATGCAAAGCCTGCGTATTTTTAAAAGGTGGTATTTTGAGATCTTTAATCGCTTTCATTTTTGCTTTATTCGCAACTTTGAGTTGGTCAGGCGCTAAATTAAAAGGCCTCGTGAATAAAACAAAATATAAACGTTCATCTGCACAATATTGTGATAGGAAATCCACACGCTCACTAAATAAATCATCAAGATCTAATTGTAGGGTTTCAGCCGTAACTAATGCTGGGGCATAGATATCCTGAATAATTTTTTTGATATTTTGTTTATCATGGCTGAAATAAATTTGTAAGGCATGACCGGGCCGCCCCATAGCAGCTTGGAATGCATTCGTTAACCCTTCAACTAATTTATCAAATTCTTCAGCACCAGCTAAGGCCGTTACGCCATCTATCTTAAGTATCGATAGTAATGAGCCATCATGATTAACCAAAACATCATTATTATCAGCGGTTTCTAGCTCACAGTATGATTCTGTAGTTTGCTTCAGTGAAGTACTCAGCCAAGCAAAAAAAGTATCGATACTTTCAAAAAAAGACTCCGCCAACTTAGCCATGTGCTTTCCTCATAAAAACCAATCTGTCCCTATAAATTTTTCTACATTTCATTTAAATAATTAACGAAACTAGTTGGACAAAAAAAAGAATTAACAACCTTAAAAAAATACAGTGTGTCGTACCCGTGATGATTTTATTAGTCTTGTCTTAATTATCTGCAATTTCTTCGAGCGCCTTCGCTGCCCAATGCTCGATTTGTTTGCGAAACTTAGCCCGCGATGGCAGCAAACGTATATCAGCGAAAATATCAGTAGCTACTTTATCATTGATATGGCCTGAATCGATCAATAAATGTCCTAAAATTGCTGGGTCACTTGTTCCTTCACCATATTTATCCTCAACCATTTGTGAGCGGAGTTTAAAACTTCTATAAATGGTTTGGGCACTGTTTTTATAGCCAGTATCATTAGTTATTGCACAAAATAAGACGTGACAAAGACTATTTATTTCAGCTTGCGTTATTTCAGGAGCGTAAATCAAGGTTCCACCGCCATACCCACCAACACCAACTGACTCAACAAAGAAACACTGTGTACAAAAACAACAAGAAGTGACCATATTACTGAGGCGATTATTAGAGTAATCGCCATCCAAATTGATTATATCTTGATAAACTCTTGCCTGAAAACCGCAAAACTGACAGATATAATTATCCCGCTTAAATACCTTTAACTCAAAGGGTCTAAAACGGGGATCCACTTTTCTAGCTGAATATAACCGCCATGCATTAGGACTTGCGATAAGCTTTAACCCACCATGTGGTTGACCATTAATCATTTTCAACAAGTCCATGATTCGAAGTTATTATAAGACATAACAGTTAATCATTTTGATTCAAAAACTGTGCCAGCTGGACCAGCTGTTTTACCACCAGAGGATCCAAACATTGTAGCACCTGCAACACCTAAAATTGATGGTAAGAACAGTAATGCCGCTGCAATGAACACCAATGCGATAGGAGTTCCAATCGGTATTTGTGTTGGATTATCTTTGTGCTGCTTAAATTTCATAATCGCACCAATGGAAAAACCTAGACCAGCTAAATATGAACCAGCGGTTATAAGCTTGGCCAATTTTTCAAAGGTACTTGTAATATTAGAAGCGACTGTTCCTATATCATCAGCAGCCGCAACCGCCTCATTTGCAAACAATAATATCGCTGCTGTTGTTACTACACCCATCAATACTTTTGAACTTGATATCTTCATGTTAAACCTCTCTGTTATAAATTAGACCGTATAAAAAGATTAACCACTTCCGAAAAGGGTATTATTAATAATTTGCATAGTACCGACAATATTAATCGCTAGTATACCACCGAATACATGTACAATTCCCTTACCAGTGCCACCAGGCTGTTGGCCATGCGAAGCTGAACGCGCAATTAACACCCATCCTCGAATAAAAGCGACTATTCCAATGGTTTGAATAACAATAACAAGTGGCCGACCAATAAGGCTGCCTGGTCCAAACAAACTATCAATTGATTGATTACTACTGCTTATGGGAGCATACGCCAACACATTAGAATAACCAAAAGTTGTATTCATAAACAATTTAAATGCCGTAGGAAAATAAATAAAAACTCCTGCAACAAGTAAATACATGAGTGGCTCTTTCATGCTGGTATTACTAGACATCATAGTCCGTGCTTCACCATAAACTTTCAAACTATATAAGGCTTTAAATGCAAAACAAAGACCAATCAAATAAGCAGCCCCTGTCAACAAACGCTCGACAGGAATCAGATTATTTGCAATATTATTTAAAATATTTGCATGGCTAGTCAGCCAATCTGTTACACTGTTTGATGACAACTCTGTTCCACTCATACCAGCCTCAACTATCTGCTTGACTGAACCTTATCACTTGGCCAGAACTAGTTAGTATCTTCCCTTGATTAGGATCAATTAATTTTACAAAACCATATTCAGGAATCATCGTACCTTCACTTACAGTAAGTGTAGTTCCATTTGGCGAAATTAACCACGCGCGCCCAGGAATTACTGCCTGAACATAATAGATTGTCTTAACTTTAGCGGGTGCCTGTGTTTTTTTAACAATAACTTTTTTCTTATGAGCGGATGCAAGTGCTTGAACTTTTTTTGATTCATCGTTAACCCGTTCATTAAGAATTGTAATGTCTTGCTGAAGCTGCGCTAACTGAGAAGATAAACTAGTGATGCTATTACTTAAACTTTCCAACTGATTATTGGTATCACCAACAGCCGAATGAACATTCTCTTGATTTGATTCTAATGCAGATAACTTTTGTTGTAGATTAGCTAAGATACTCTTAGACTGCTCTGTATCAATCGAATTAGCTGAATTCTCTGATTTTATCTTAGGTAAAGCTTGCGGCGCCTTAGAAACCGTTTTAATCATAGTATTTGCTTGAATAGGTGAGATAGGATTGAAAAAATAAGATCCGATAATTTTATAAGCGATATAACTGAGTATAATGATTGCTATGACTATCATGACATTGCGTTTTATAGGACTAGGTCCTACATAATGATGGCTCTTTGAGGAACCTTGTTCTTTATCTAAAGATTCAAGTGCTTCATCACCAGCCTGAGGAAGAACATCATCCAATGCTGTAAATTGATATTCATCATTAAACTCTTCTTTTTCAGCCATGTCTTTATCCACTTATTTAATTAAATTGATGTTAAATCTTGTGTAAATAAAATACCGAATCCAGTCCCGGCATTTACTTGTACTGTCGTTGGACGAGTAAATTGTTGCTGTGCTGTTTGCCCCCAACTCTTACCAAGAGTAGCTAAACCAATAACCGCATTTTCCAGCAGTGAACGTCCCACACCACTTGAAACAGTTGTATTGGTAGCTGTTCCCGTTCCACCAATCGTAATTGTTGTATTTGCGGACTGGAATGCATTTCCAAACCCTTCTAGGAAAGTCGCCGCAAATAACGAGCCATAGCGAGTGAGATAATGATGGTCAGTACTGGTCGATAACGCTGTTCTCGCTGTGTTAGGATCGATAGCATAAGCATTAATAGCTGTAGACTTAGAAGCTCCCGGAATAGAAACCGTATTAAAACTAATCACCATTTTATTGGCATTGCTTGGTAATGTGAAACTACCAATGAGTTTTGCACCTTTTAAAGGACCAGACACAACCGTTGCTAGAATAGGACCTGGTTCGTCACTATTAACAGCCGTATCTAATACTGCAAAATACACATCACCAGTTTTTATGAATGGCTTTTCACCTGTATGATCTTGCTTCATGACCGGCTGGTTAGCTGATAAGGCACTTACTGAGGCCTGGGCTGAATCAGTCATAGCTGGCTTACCTTCGCTGCTACCACCGATATAGACTTGTACTGCTGATACTTTTGAATCTTGTAGCACTTGGCTTGCAGCACTTTGCATGAGTGCAGTACGCTGTTGTAGCTTTTGCTGATATCGTTGATCAGCCATTTGTGATTGCTGACGATTTAAAATTTCTTGTAATTGCTTAGCATTCGATAATTCATTACCAGTACCGCCTGCTCCTAACGAAGGAATGCTAGTCATAGAAGGAGGAACAGCTAATTGACTGGGAGGTGTACTAGTCGATACATTGGTGTTGTTCGGTAACGGAGCAATACCTTTATTAGCAGATTGCCCTATTAAATCATCCGTCTTTTTTACTTTAGCATCATTTAGGTTAGCATCATTCAATTCTTTATCGCTAAACCCAGCGGCTTTAATATCTTTATTGTAATAACCTGCCTTTTTTAATTCAGACGCAAGATACCCAGCATTTTTCAAATCGCTTGCAGTATAACCAGCTGCCTTCATCGCTTGCAAACTACATCCTAATGTTTGCCTAATAGACGACGCAGGAGTACCCATTTTTCTTGCCTCAACAAGCGAATCGACAGAACAGTTTGTGGTGCGTCCCGATGCTATGACTGCAGCAACCCCTAAACCAGCATCCATTAATTGTTGAGATGAAAATCCTGCGTCAAGCAAATTTTTGGGTGAAAATCCTGCCGCAGCAAGAGCTTTCGCATCATAACCAGCTTCTCGCAAAGCAGCAGCAGAACAGCCATTTAAATCTTTAATGCGTTTAGCAGAAACGCCTTGCAGCGATAATGATTTAAGTTTTTCTGGATCACAACCCGCTGCTCGTATTAATTGATCGGCAACATTCGCCAATGCTGCTAACTGCTCCGCATTAAAACCGGCTGATTTTAATGTGTTTGCATCACAACCATTCAATTTTACAATTTTTTGGGCGGTTACACCATGAGTCATTAAGGCCTTTAATTTTTTAGGATCGCAAGCAGCTGCCCGGATATCTTGATTACTGGGATTTAATGTTGCATCGCTTAATTCCTGGGCAGTAAACCCAGCGCCCGATAATTCAGTTGATGTATAACCAGCTTGACTCAGTGCAGCTGCACTGCATCCTGCATATTGTCGTATCAATTTGGCACTAACACCAGCTAACCGCTCACGCTTTAATGCTGCAATATCACAATTAGCTGCCTTAATTTCATTCGGCGTCACCCCTGGTGGCAATTCTGCACCAGCTATATCAATATCTTGTGATGTAAAGCCTGCCGCAGTGAGTGCCTGAGGTTGAAATCCTGCATTTAACAACTCCCGTGCAGAATAACCAGCTTGTTTTAATTGTGCAGGCGTATACCCTAATCGTTTTAAATCAGCTGCGGTGAATCCAGCATTTTTTAAATCCTGAATACTATAATGCGCAGCTTGTAACTCTGCTGCGCTACAACCACTTATTCGTCTTATTGCAGCTGCACTAACACCAGCAGCTCTCATTTTTACGAGATTGTTAATACCACAACCTCGTTTGTTGACATCAGTTGCGCTCATTCCTTGAGGTAAACCACCAGCAAGTTTAATTTGCTGGTCAGGAAATCCAGCGCCCTGAAGCTCGCCTTCGGAAAAACCACCATCACTCATCTCTTGAGCACTAAAGCCTGCGTTCCTAAGTTCACAAGCACTAAAGCCACAGATTTTTAATTTATTTGCAGAATAGCCCACCGTTTTTAATTGCACAGCGTTATAACCTGACGAACGCAATTCTTTGCAGGAACATACCGGTTCAAGATCTTTGATTGAATAACCATTGTCTTTGAGTTGCACACAACTACAAACGGATCGGAGATCAGTCATTGATGCGCCTTGTTCAAGAACTTGCTTGACACTAGAACGGCTACAGTTAGCATCTTTTAATGATTGAAGCCACATGGTTCGTTGGACACCACCACTATCCTCTTGCGATAACGTTGAAAACCCAAGTCCACCATCCCCTTGTTGTGGCCCAATAGCCTCAACATTTCCACCAAAAGAGTGTGTTCTAATAATAGTTGGTATAGCGCTGCCACCACCGTTAACGGCCTTTTTAGCTTGTTGCTCGTTTTGTTCTTCAACCAAAGAAGCATACTGTGCAGTTGGATTGAGAGCACCAGGTATAGATTGAATCGTTGGCGGTCCACTTAAGCTAGCGGTGTTATCTAAATTTGCAGACGTTGAAGAAGTGAATCTAATAACACCAATAAGAATTGTTAAAAAGACCAATACTGCGGTGAATAAGATAATTACTCTTGTACGAGTATTGTTGAATAATGCTTTGATATTCTCTTTTTTACCAGCCATTTTGTTATAACCCTTCTACCTTTAACTGCATCACTTTTCCATGCCAGGAAACCAATAGTATTGGTGATTTTTGCATTTCATAGGCATGCATTCCATCTGCACTGGTCATGCTGCTAATCCAGCCCGGAGAAAGAATAGTAAGATCGGTTCTTACGTACATTTTCTCATTCAATAACCATGCGCGTGCGTCTCCACCACTAATGCTTAAACGCGAACTACCTGGTGGAGGAACCCCATCAAGTACGTTCAGTAGTAAATCGTTAGCAGACGGAGGTGTTCCTTCTTCAAGCGGCATGCTTTTGGCATTCGGTCCATAACCTTGTACGCGTAGGTCTACTCGATAATCAACCGCTTTTTGCCCAGGTATTAAGGTCAGCATCACTGGAGTATTGAGGTTTTTTAAACGAACAGCTAAATTTCCATAAGTATATAACTTTGTTGCTTGAATCATCAGAGTATTACTGGTTTTATCCCATTGAATATTAAAGGCAGATGGGTCGCCCAAGTCATAAGCATTTATTGGCCATGGGGCGCCCGTAGAATCTAAGAATACCAATGAGGAAACAAATCCCTGTGATAAACGAATAACTGGCGGCGTTGAACCAGGTGATAAATTGACAAACTGGGATGTTGCCGTTGGTTTAGGAGGTGCCCCCGGTGAGGAAGCTTGAGCAAATTGTATAGTATCTTGTTTTTGCTTTAAACGTATAATTTGTTCAGGCGTGAGAGGGAACAATTGTTCAGTAACCCCATCAAAAGCCATTGAATCTAGTGCCTGTTTGTCTGCATTAGATAATATTTTTTCACCATCATCGACCTGTTTATCTGGTTGGTTAGATTCGTTAGCAGGCTTAGTTTGTGGATTTAATTTAGTATCGTTAGCATCAATCTTCTGTTGTGATAACAGTTGATCTGTAACCGATGACTTTCCTTCAGGTGAAGAAGGTGGCTGATTTGAGCTAGATAGCTTTTGTTGTAACATTCTTAACTGTTCTAACGCTTGTTGCGTTGGTTGCGATTGTGCCGCTATAACAAACGGCGTGCTCACCAGAAGTGTCACGGAAAATAATAAACGACTTAAACTATTAATACTCTTTATTCTTCTCATTAACTGACTCCACCGCTTGCTGGACCCACTACAAACTGAGCAATACCAATTCCGCGGGGTGAGTTTAATGTTGATACACGAGTGATTAACATGGTTACGACATTATTTTGTTGAGAGAACTCACTCGCACTTTGATAAGTTACCAAAATTGGCATTTGTACTCGCCAAGAATAACTATTATTTAAAATACCCTTTTGAAGAATAATAGGTGCTTTAGTTGCGACAGCTGAAACAACTAGTTTCTTAGCTTTTACCGCGTCTAAATTATTAGAATCTTGTAAGGCATTTAAAAACTGTGTCCAACCATCGGAAGTGAAAAAACCTGATGCAGCTTGAAGCTCCGTTCTATAATTTACAAAATTATACGTAAATGCCGCTATCGCTGCTTGATTAGCCCACTGCAAAACAGCCGAATCTGATTGATTTGGTTCATTGAGTGGAAATAACGGCGTAATTCTACCATTTATACTCGTAGCAAAGTATTTAGGAGCGGGGGGATTAGTGAGTATATACATGAGCATAAAAGCCAATACTAAATTAGCGACAATTGATACCAGTAAAATAAGAATCATTTTACGTTGACCATCGCGATAGAATTGGTTTCTAATTGCAACCGCCATCAAAGCATCTTCAGCCATAATATCCTCTGTTATTGCGGTATTAGTTTACTTTCATTTTTTTCATCAGCGTCATCACCCAAAATTGGCGTTGACGTATTATTTGGTTGATCCATATAGGTCAACTGTACTGGAGGGGTTACTCCGTCAGTTGCGTAGAAATCATTAACAGGTTGATGGCTATAAGTATACATAATGGCCAGACCTATACATAAATTCATAATCATTGATATCACTAGAGCACCGCCAGCAAATCTATAGGTATACACATAGAAATGCTTAGATTGCTTCGTGGTACTCCAAGTCTCCCTGCTCATCTTATCTCCATATCAAACAACTGTATTTCTAAATACTATCTCAACTCTTGCGTTGGGAGACTTATCATTGCAACCAAGATCATCGGCTATCTGATCACGACTACCAGCTCCATTTGCAAACATTAATCGGCTATCTACATCTTGAGACCATAAATAATCAGTTATAGCTTTTGCTCTAGCTAATGTTAATGCATGTTCGACCGCAGGGGAACTATATTTATTGCTATAGACGTTAATAGTTATCGCAACTGTACGAAACTCTTTTAGAAATCGCGCTATTTCATTCAACAAACCATAAGACTTCATCGTCAGTTGTGGGGATTGGTTCATAAAGAGAGCCGGTACTGGCATACTGATCAAATAATCTTGTCCAACAGAAATAACCGTAAGGCCCCGTTTGGCAAAATTCTGGCGCATAAGCACCACTCGAGCATCAGCAGTACCCATAATTCGTTTAGACATAGAAGATGGAGCAACAGCGGTAGTCGACTGTCGCATCGTGTGGCATCCAGCTAAATTACAAACGATAATTAAATTTATAAGCCATGCGAAATAATTCAATGAACTAAGTTGCAAACGTATCAATACTAATCCTTATTAACGTAAACACTAAAAACGTCTCAAATAAAACCACACAACTCAGTGAGTTACAAGACCTCGTTAAAAAATTAAAAAATACATGACGAATGAAGCAATCACAACCGAGTTTTTTGCTACCCAACCATCTATTTTGCATTAAAAATGCCAATTATGACTATCCTTGGGCCTTGTTCTCAGCTTTTAAACGCTCACTTCGAATTTTATTGACCAATGTATCAACTATATTGCTAAGTTCAGCAGCACCAATCTGATCACGCTCTATAGGCGGATAAGTAGTTGCCATTTGAAAATCCTTAATTAATTCCAATGCAATAGAAGCAGCTAATTTATCCTTTTCACCCGTCAATCGCTCAATATTCATCATAGAATTGCGAGTATCATTAATTAACAACAAAGGCTCTGAAAAATCATCCAAGTTCTTGGCTAAGATAGGCGGAGAATTTGATGGATAATTCAGTTTGGTAAAGATTGTTAATCCACCAATTTTTTCTTGTTCGATCACCTCTGCAACCGGTTCAGGCTCATTATGATTATGGAAAGCTAGTAATGCCGCGACGCTTCGCTCTATGGGTTCAGTAATGTGAGCATGTTTCTGTAAAGCGTTCGTAATTATAGTGATTTCTTCACTAGGAATATAGTTATTAATCGCTAAATCATTGCTTTCCAATATTCGAGCAAATCCATTGAGCTGACGCTGCAATTTAGCTAAATATTCATCGGGTGGCGGTTCAACCTTGATAAATTGATTGAGCTTAAGCTTCTTAACTGGTTTAGGGTTTGCATAAAACATTCTTGCTCTAACAATTTTAGATCGGAAAAATATATGCGCCTCTCCTTCTGTTTGCTCTTTCAAGTCAAGCAAATCAATTCGAGCACGACGCTCGAAAGAAGAACTTTTAGTATCTAAATAACTATTTGTTACACCGCCCTCTTTAGTTTGGAACGCATCAACCTTAGTCACATATGCTTCACCAGCAGTTTTGGTAAAAAAATCCCAAGTTTCAGTAGGATCTTCTAATTTCATACAAATCTTAATATTGGTGTTAGCACCTATTGATGCGGCTTCTTCCTTCGACGCTTTTTGAAACGCAGGTAAATCTTGCCCAGCAAAGATTACCGAAAATCCCAGTGAACGAGCCTGCGCTGGTACAACAGCAAACCCCTGGACTGCGTAATAGCCATATTCGTCAAGAATACAAATATATGGCGTTGGTGCAGTGGTTGGTTTTCGCTCAATTACATCACGATAATCGCCCTCTACCTCTTCGCCAAGACCTGCGGCCATCATTGCTTTGAGCGATGAAACAATAATTTTTCCAAGGTTAGACAGCTCATCAGGAGATTTTTCTAATGCAGGAAGTAGTACGACTAGAATTCGTCTGTTTAGCACAACATCTTTGAAATCTACTTCAGCTAAATTAGTACGGACAATATGTCCATAAGTATCGGCTAACGATGAAAATGCCCGAACTAATTGCATCGTGATAAAACCATGTTGCTCCAAAACCTGCGAAACTTGCTTCCCCTTTTTTTCTTTATTATAACCTGGCAATGTTGTTAAATAATTACGCAGAGGATCCGTGACTAATTTAGGTATAGATTCAATATTAACTGCTTCTTGCTCATCCCGTGGGAATACTTTATCAACCACGATCGCTTCCAAACGCTGCAAATCAAAATAGTTACGAATGGTATCTGCATCAAGAAGGATATAACCCTCATCACGCATGTATACCAGCAGACGCATAAGAGCTTCGACAAATGCAATAGCTCTGCCCTTCCACATATCACCATCGGAAGACTGGCTAGCCCCTCCCATTAAGCTAACGACTAACTGGGTTAACATACTAGAGGAGCCCTGGCAAAATGGATTCAGTGTATTGGATAACCTTTTTTCTTGGGGGCCAATGATATCGCGAGCACCGGTCATAAAATTAATGAGCAACAAATCATCTTCTCGCCCCATGTTACGGACCATAGAAAATATTTTAGCGTAGAGAGATGTATCCCCCTTGCCATCCACATAAATAAAGCCACTTCCCTGCGCTAAAGCATTAAATGCAATTGAAACCAACGCTTCGGTTTTACCACTACCCGTGGAACCAAAAATAAGGGCATGTGTTCGCATATCTTCATTAGCAAACCATAGTTCCTCATTCGTTTTAAGATCATTGCCAAAATAAGCAATTCCCCTCGCTACATTAGGTGTTTTCACCCCAGGCTTCAGATCGTTAAAATCCTTGACCTTGGAAATTTTTGGTAAACGAAACGGTAACATTTTTTTACGCGTATAACTGTAGAGAAAAGACAGGAAACCAACGATTAGAATCAGCAATGATGCTTCATAGATGTAGTAAGTGAGGACAGATAATGCAATCAAAACGATAGAAATATTGGTTGGCTCAGAGAAAAAACTGCCAATACGCATACCAACCGTACGAGTGTCTCTCAGCAGTTGTGTGGGGTCAAGTTCATGACGTGAATCAATACCTCTCATCATGGTTGCAGCTCCTGCATTTGCTTAGGCGATAATTTAACTTCTTTAATAGCAATTTCTAAGGCCCTGATGGCTTCATCGATCATCGGAACTAATAGTGGACGTCCCATTGCAATTTCTGCTCGCCAATGAGCAAAGGCTCCCCCAACCTCGGCAAAAGGGGTTTGTCTGCCAACGCAGTTAAGCATATACCACAATCGGCGGTCAGTAGGCTTAAGCCATAAAAATTCAGCGCTAGGCATTACACCATCATCACGAGAGGCTTGTAGCAAAGAAGCTAAGACAGTCAGTAAATAAGCATGCTTTGCAACAATTATTTGGACATCTTCTGTGTTTTGGTATTTTCTTAACGTGTTGTTGGCAACACTATAATCAGGTTTACCTTCAGCATAGCTTTTATTTATTGACTCTAAAATATGAGTTGCAGCTTTTCGATCGCGATTCATTCTAGCCATGAAAACGGCTGCTAACGCTCGCACGTGTGGTGGACAATGCTCAAAACCCTCCCAATAAGGCCCCAATTGCAGAGTAAACACTCGTTTCGCATCACTGCGACGAACCCCTGCCGTCATTTCTTGACCAGGAATCAAATTATCAAGCAACAGATCATCTTTTTTTAATAACTGATATTTACGTGCAAATTCCATCGGGGTTAACGCCATCGCCCAAGGTCCTTCGTTAATATCTGTACTCACTAAATCCTGCTTAACTACTGGCATGATAGAAGACCAATTATGCTGCTCCTGCATGCGTAGAGTTTTCATATCATGAGCTCGTCGAAATTTTAAAGTAATATCTGATCGGTATAACAATATGGCAAGCAAAATTAACAAAGCAACAACAGGATAACGCACATAGTAACCAATTCGGCGCGAGCAACTGAGCAACTCTTCCCAACTGACATCAGCTGGATTAACTGTTTGCATCAGATCTATTTCAAGTTGCAGCTGACTGCCGCCAGTAAATAAATGTACTAATTTTGCTTGTAGTATATTCAGGTAAAATACAACAGTAACGATATACTGATGACCTAAACTCCAGATTAGATAACCTGTCAAAAAGAGCAACACTGTAATCCACACAGGCGCCATCGAGTTATCATTACCACTTTGTTGTTGCGATTGCTGTGCCATCCGCGACTTTAGTTTGTAAGAATTTAGTTGAAGTATATACCTAAATCAGACAAATTTGCGATTATTAGGTTTAATATGTTGATAATAAAGTTTAAATAGAAACTTTACAGCAGCTAAAACAGACGTTCCATCAGTCTATTTGCAAATAAAGGAATGGACTGTTTGTTGCTATTAGTACTTGGTATCATTACTGTGGATTACTGCATAATAGTCGAAACAACTAAGGCTGATCAGTAGCAATATTTTTAACTAATCGACCATCAATGAACTCATAAACACCGCTTTGGTGCACAAAAAAATTCATGTTTTCAATGCGGAGTGATTTATCTTTCAATGACAACAAGCCTCGGCCAAGTTTATCTTTTAGAGACTTATCTGCCTCCAAAGACATGATATCTTCAGGACCAACAAAAAAAGAAACATAAGCTTCGTTAACCTTGTTTTCTTTAACTTTTATAATATCTTTAGCATCTTTTTCTTGAGCATATACCGGTCGAGACACCATTTGCTTGGGTAAATTAACCAAGATACGTTCCCAACTTGCAATATTAGCACCGTCAGACGAGTATAAAACAATAAATACCTGCTGCTGTCCACTTCGCAAAGCTAAGCGATGGGCAAGAGTTTCAGTGGTTGGCTCAATTGAAGTTGCGTTAATTTTATTTGAAAATTCGTCTCTGAGCTCACAAAGTTTCTTACCAATCACTTTGAGAAAATTTGATTTGTCCCATGGGCCTCGATCAATTGCCACATTGAAAGCTTTTAAAATGACATCAACTTGATGTTTAGATAATCTATCTTTCATATAAGTACATCTATTACCGGCAAAAGGTAGTGCATAAAGCTTACGCATCCGGCTACTGTTAAACTAATATCCATATCAATCGCTCAACACCTTGTTTACTAGGACAAAATACGACCATCACCACGATTCATCATGGTAGGCGTCTCAACAAGTTCGCTACTTTCAGCCAAGCAATTGATAATTTCGCCTTTGACATCGTCAAGCAGCTTAATAACCTCAGCATAAGTATCGTTACTACTGATAACTGCTAATTTTTTTAAGTCTTCACTGGATTTATCTAGGCTCGGCAATGCGACGAGTTGCAAAAATTCCCTTGGAGTTAGCGCATCGCAATCTTTTAAAGAGGACTGTGTAACAGTACCAAGGAAACTGTGTCGCCCCTCCCAAATACTATCAGTCATAAAAAACTCCTAGTGTTAATCAATGCTAACAGACTAACAGATAAATACTTAACATAAGCTTAAACAAAAAAAAATTTTCTTATTCTTTACAATTGTAAATGATATTAATCGTACATCAGCTCGTCTAAAGGAGTGTAATCTCTGCTCGGTCCACCTTGAATTAACTCATTAATGACATCTACCATGCATAACAACCGTAAAACATTAGGAGTAACTTCATCAAATATAACACGAGACCCTAACAATGCATCGGCAGCTTCATCATAAGAAACACCCAAACCGTAGCCTAAACACAAGGAACACAACTGATCAGCACGTCTAGCAATGGCAGGCAATAACCCGGTAGGTGAAAAAACTTCATCAAAACTCATAAAACGGTTATTTAAATAAAACTTAGCATTCATATTAGCCGCTATCGTTGCTAAATTTTTACTTATGTCAGTTTTCATTCATTGCCACCATGGTTGGGATGATTTGACTGCTCCTGCAAAAAAGTTTCGCAGCCAGCGAAGAAAAACAGGAACCGTAAATCCGTAGTGTTCAATAATAGCAAAGAAAATAGCTGAGAGAATTACCAAAACCCCAGTCCAAACGCGAATATGCATTAGAAATAAAAAAATAGGAAATGCGGCTCTCGCATCAACTAAAAAAAATCGCGCACTACGAGCTGAATCTCGCCAGTGAGCCGTTGAAGAAAATTCATCAGCCATCGAACTTCTCAGTAATTACTTTATCATATGAGTATATATTGCAAATAACTGAAAGCAAGAAAAATGAATCGCTTGAGTGTATTCGCTCAAATAAACGTTTCAGGTGACCAATAGCAATAAATATTGTGCCCCTATAATTCTCTTACTAGATAACAACTATCTCTAAATCTAATAATCAAGAAAATCCTCAAGCTCATCACGTAACCTTTTTTCTTCCAAAAGATTCTCTAGACGGCGACGTGCATCGATACTGGGTTTTTCTATATCAATTTCATCAATATCACTAACGTCAACATCAACATCATCAATAAACTCATCTTCAGTAATAGATTCTTTTTCTTCGTCGTTTTCAAATAGTTCGCTCATGTTATTCTCCCAGTTTGAATCATCAATATAAACTCAAGTATTGGAATTATCTATACAGCGTTCAACAATTTGGCCTCATGCATCGATTAAAGTAAACTCGATATCTCATAAGAAGCAACGCATTGCCCATACCAAGGTGATTAGCAATCTGCACATTAAATTCGAACGTGCAGCTTATATAACTTATTTTTTTAGTGATGACTAGTTTTTTTAAAAAAAATCGCTGCATAGTATGATTTTTAACATCTGTGATGCACTAGACTGGACGATACGATATCCCTTAGTTTGATAACACTTCATCTGAGAAATTGATCCAATATAATTTGTGCATCCTAAACTTCATCCTATACAGCCTACCTTGGATTAGCTAAACTCAAGGATTATTACAAACTGATTGTAATTATGTATGAGCGACCGATTAAAAAATTCCTTGCGATCGACATTAAAAAATGTTCGAAAAAATTTATCAGCGGATTTTCAGAAAAAAGTTTCTATGAACATATGCTCACGTATCGAGGAACTATGCCAATACCAGGCGGCTAAACGTATTGGCATATATTATGCAACAAACGGTGAAGTTGACTTAAGCTATCTATGGCAATCTGCTGTGTTACAAAAAAAAGATTGCTATTTCCCGATTATCAAGCATAACTTATCATTAGATTTTTTGCCGGCTACACCAGAAACCCCCTTTCAAAATAATCAATTCCATATTGCAGAACCGATTGTTGCCACCGAACTAGCCATCCCAGCAAAAGAGCTAGATCTAATTTTTATACCAGTACTAGCTTTTGACATGTTTGGCACTCGTTTGGGTTTCGGCAAAGGATATTACGATCGAACCCTAAAAAATATACCCAGTGAGCAGCTAGTTGGTATTGCCTATGAATTTCAACGACAACCCTTTCTTCTTGCTGAACCGTGGGATGTCCCATTACCTCTCATTATTACCGAACACGCACTGAACTGGAGCATTGCTTAATGAGCTTTGCAATTTGAACTGTTGTTCCGTCTTGATTTAGATATGTTGCCAGTTTTGAAACCAAGGCCAACCATACACTAATGCTCTTATAGACTTATATCGTTACCTGGGCATCATCAATCCCAGCAAAGTTTAATTTGAAGCCTGTAGCTGTTTGACCGCTGTTTTGCTAGACTATAATGTCTGGGAACATCATCAGGGAGACCTACATCATGTTTGATCCTAATTATTTTGAAGAATTAGCAAAAAAACTTTACACTGTATTACCATCAAGCTTACAAAATATCGAAAATGAGGTACAGCAAAAATTTAAAGATATCTTACAAATAGCCTTCACCCGTATGGATCTAGTAACCCGTGAAGAGTTTGATATCCAAGTTAAGCTATTAGCTCGTACTCGCGAAAAAGTCGATGCGTTGCAACGCCAGGTGGATAACTTGCTACTTGAACAAGTTATGGCAAAACAAGATGAACAAGAGTAATCCTTAGCTTGTTACTTTTTGTACAAGACCTGTATACGATAATATTTTTTGCCATGTACAAAGATTTTCATTACAAAATGATCGACTATCCACAACTAATCACATAGACTATAACTGTTCAATTTCAGAATGGAATCATTATGAATCTTGCAATAGTTAAGACTCGCAGTGTTGTGGGAATCTCTGCTCGTTCAGTCTCTGTCGAAGTACATTTATCAAATGGTTTACCCGCCTTTACCATTGTTGGCTTACCAGAAACTGCTGTCAAAGAAAGCAAAGACCGCGTACGAAGCGCAATTATAAATAGTCAATTTGATTTTCCCTGCCGTAGAATTACTGTTAATTTAGCTCCCGCCGACCTACCCAAAACAGGCAGCGGCTTTGACCTACCTATAGCCATTGGAATTCTGATTGCCTCCGAACAAATTCCCGCAGATAAGTTAATCGATCACGAGTTTATTGGCGAATTAGCGCTTGATGGTAACTTAAGAGGAGTATCAGCAATCATCCCAATTGTGCTAGCGGCATTTTATGATCAACAACATTTAATTATTGCTCATGCTAACTCGATTGAAGCTGCTTTCGTTGCTACTAATAACACCTTCACTGCATCCAACCTACGAGAAGTTTGTAACTACCTGAAACAACAGACACCGTTAACGTCTCTGCCAGAATACGTCCCTCCCATTGAAACTGAAGCAACTATTGATTGGTCTGATGTGAAAGGTCAACAGCAAGCAAAACGTGCAATGGAAATCGCTGCTTGTGGCGGTCATAGCATTCTACTCTGTGGCCCCCCAGGAAGCGGCAAAACAATGTTAGCTAAGCGATTTATTACTTTATTACCAGAACTATCATACAGGCAAGGGCTTGAATGTGCTGCAATTAACTCCCTATGCTCCCGATCAACCCAGTATCGCAATTGGCTACGACCACCGTTAAGAACTCCTCATCATACCGCGTCGCAAGTTGCCCTAGTTGGCGGAGGGAATCCTCCCAAACCAGGAGAAATATCACTGGCACACCATGGTGTATTATTTCTTGATGAATTACCAGAATTTAACCGACATGTCTTAGAAACACTCAGGGAACCCCTAGAATCAGGAACTATTTGCATTTCTCGAGCCGCTATTCAAATGGAGTTTCCGGCAAGATTTCAACTGATTGCAGCAATGAATCCCTGTCCGTGCGGACAGTGGGGAAATCCGACAGCAAACTGTTTTTGCTCACCCGACAAAATTAATCGTTATTTGGCAAAAATTTCTGCACCATTACTCGATCGACTCGATATGCAAATTACTATGCAACCACTTACCGAGGACGAACTACTAACACCATTAACTTCAGTCCATAAGGAAAGTTGCGCTCTACGCCAAACAGTCACAGACGTGCGACAGAAACAGCTACATCGACAAGGCTGCATAAATGCCCATCTGAGCACGAAAGATTGCGAGTTAGTTTGTGCGCTCACACAAACTGAAAAAGATTTTTTACGCCAGGTATTATTAAAGCTTAAATTATCAGGTCGAGCTTTCCATAGGCTATTAAAAGTAGCGAGAACCATAGCGGATATTGAGAATAATGAGCATGTGGGTTTGAACGAATTAAAGCAAGCGCTGGCTTATAGACAAACCATACAACCGACTAAATAAGACCGTTGTAGATGACAACAAGGGTGGCCCGGTAGACACAGTGCACAGAGCAGTCTATGCAATCGTTAGCTCATGAAAAGGATCAGACAAGTGATCTTGCTACCATAAAGTTGACACATTAAAGACTAACAAAATGTATAATATTGTTACATTTTTGAGGTATATAAATGATTATAGAGTAGAGCTGCGTTCTTCGTGAGTTGTTCGCAGCCCCCTCGTTAGAACCCGGCGTGCCCTATTAAGGCACCGGGCTCAAAGCACATCAAATTACAGTCAGCATGAGCAGGACGGGAAACTGCTATGGTAGAGTCGAGAACTGGCGCGCGCATTATTACAACAACCACGTTTCCAGTCCCC
>JBMLTO010000021.1:0-6392 GCA_049239925.1 Legionella sp.
ATGACTATATTTTGGCAAGGATTTTTAGCTGTAACCTTGGATTTCAATACGTTATTGTTGGGCCTAGGCCCAGCCTATAACAGATTGATTAAATTTTAATGCGACACCCCTGGAAATTAATGTAAACGTCATTTACCTTGGTAACAAATCGCTATACTATTGAGAGTCGGATCGTTCTTTTGGCCTGTAACAATGATCAAGAGAAAAGAATGATGTGTCCCTAATAGAAACCTATTGATTGAACTGTTAATTTGAGGAGAAAAAGGAATGAGTTTGTTTATAAGTGATGCTATAGCGGCTGCATCTAGTTCTGTAGCAGCTCCAGGAGGACAACCTGAAAGTTCATTTTTCTCGCTAATGATGATTGCGGCAATTTTTGTATTGTTTTATTTTATGCTGATTCGTCCACAAAATAAAAGAGCTAAAGAGCATCGCGAGTTGATTAGTAAAATTAAAAAAGGCGATGAAATTATAACTTCAAGTGGTATTTTGGCCAAAGTTAACAGCCTTGATGAGCAGTATATTAAAGTTACTATTGCTGAGGGTGTTGAAGTTATCATACAACGACAAGCAATTAGTGCAGTTCTGCCGAAAGGCTCACTTAAATCCATCTAAGACCAGTCATAGAGACCGCCAAATGCAAAACAAATATCCATTGTGGAAAAACCTAATATTAGTACTCGTTACTATAGTTGGTTTAATTTATGCTATCCCTAATTTGTATAATGAGGATCCAGTGGTGCAGGTATCTTCACAGATGCCTATCGAGTCGCAAGATCTTGAAGAACAGGTTAAAGCTTTGCTTGAGCATGGTAAAATTAAATATAAACAAATAGTGACTAACGAGGATGGTTTGGTTGTTCATTTCTCATCCACTGATGCGCAGTTACTAGCCCGTGATGTGATCAAAAATGGGTTAGACAAGCAATATACTGTTGCACTTAATTTAGCCTCATCAACTCCATCTTGGTTATTAGCTATTCATGCTGAGCCGATGAAACAAGGCCTTGATCTACGTGGAGGGGTCCATTTTCTGTTGGAAGTTGATATTGAGAGCGTAGTCAATCGTCGTTATGAAGGATTGATGAAGAGTATCGGCCAGGATTTGCGTGAAGCAGCCATACGCTATTCCGGGATAAGATATTTGATTGATAAAGGAATCAATATTAGATTTCCCAATGCACAAGCACGTGAAGAGGCTCTCCTTGATTTAAAACAAAAACAACCTGGTTTGAATATATCTAAACCAAAACATGCTTTGGATCTGACTGCTGCATTATCGAGTGCTGAGCTTAGTACTATTCGCCAAAATACCATAGAGCAAACAATGGGTATTTTACGTAATCGTGTTAATGAGCTTGGTGTGGGTGAAGCAGTGGTGCAGCAGCAAGGAGCGACACGCGTTGCTGTTGACTTACCTGGAATACAAGATGCGGCAAGGGCGAAACAAATTCTTGGCGGTACAGCGACCTTAGAATTTCACTTAGTTGATCAAGATAATGACCCTATCATCGCTAAACAAACAGGTTCTGTTCCGGTTACCAGTAAGTTGTATATGATGGATGGTCATCCTATTTTGTTAAAGCGCCAGGTGGTACTGAGTGGAGATTCTATTACCAGTGCAGTTTCAAGTTTTGATCAACAAACTGCCACGCCAGCAGTACAAATTCAATTGGGTGGAGGTGGTGAATCATTCTTTACTAAAATAACCCGTGAGAGTATTGGTAAGCGAATGGCAATTGTTTTTGTTGAAAATAAAACAACAATGCAAACAATAGATAACACATCGACACGAGTAACTAAACGTGAAGAGCGCGTGATCAGTGCACCCGTCATCCAGAATGCGCTGGGAAATAATTTCCAAATTACAGGGCTTGCAGACAGTAAGGAAGCGAGTAATTTGGCATTATTATTGCGAGCAGGTGCTTTACCGGCCGCAATTTATACCGTAGAGGAACGTACTGTCGGACCTACCCTTGGTAAAGAAAATATTCGCCGTGGTGTTGTGTCATTAGAAGTAGGCATGGGATTGATCCTCATCCTGATGGTTATCTATTATCGAGTCTTTGGGGTGGTTGCTAATGTAGCATTGCTCTTGAACTTAATTTTTCTAGTTGCACTACTGTCAATCATCGGTGCGACATTAACATTACCAGGCATTGCGGGTATTGTTCTTACGGTCGGAATGGCTGTTGATGCCAACGTGCTTATTTATGAGCGCATTCGAGAAGAGCTACGCAATGGTTTGTCACCACAGGCGGCAATTTATGCAGGCTATGACCGTGCATTCGCTACTATTTTAGATGCCAATGTAACCAGCCTGATAGTTGGTATTGTTTTATTTTCCATAGGTACTGGCCCAGTTCGTGGATTCGCAATTACGCTGTCCCTAGGTCTATTAACGTCAATGTTAACTGGTGTTACGTTCACACGTGCTATCGTAAATTATTTTTATGGTAGTCGGACTATTAAAAAGCTTTCAATCGGTATTTGATTATCGATTTTTGCAGCGAGGTTTAGATGGAATTTTTTAATCCAAATTCAAAAGTAGATTTTATGGGGGCAAGAAAGTGGACAGCTGCATTGTCCATTTTGATATTTATAGGCTCTATTACTGCATTGGTTATCAATGGTCTTAAATGGGGCTTAGATTTTACAGGTGGTACACAAATTGAGGTTTCATATCCACAGCCGGTTGACTTATCAATAATTCGTGAAAATTTATATAAAGTAGGTTTTAAAGAAGCTCAAGTGATTAGTTATGGAACATCTAAAGATGTCCTTATTAGTATTGCTCCTCGTTCGGATTTAGATCAAACATTGCTTGTGGAGCGGGTCATGAAAGAATTGCCCGGTGCCGTAAAACAGCGTGTTGATTTTGTTGGTCCTCAGGTTGGGCAAGAGTTGGCGACTAAAGGTGCACTGGCGATTATTGTTGCATTACTAGCTACTATGATTTATATCGCCATGCGCTTTGAATATCGTTTAGGCTTTAGCTCAGTGGTTGCATTAATCCATGATCCCATATTGATTCTAGGCGTTTTTGCATTCTTCGGGATTGAATTCGATTTAAAAGCATTGGCTGGTTTACTAGCTGTTATTGGTTATTCATTGAATGATACGATTGTTGTTTTTGATCGGGTTCGTGAAAATTTCATTAAAATTCGTCGTTCAACGCCAGTTGAAATTATGAATATATCCATTAACCAAACGTTATCACGGACTATCATGACGTCAGTACTGACTCTGTTTGTCGTCGTGGCATTATTTATTTACGGTGGAGAAACCATACATGGATTTGCTTTGGCATTAATCATTGGTATTGTGATTGGTACCTATTCTTCTATTTATGTAGCTGGTGCTCTAGCGGTGGTCATGGGGTTAGATCGCAAGGATTTCATGCCTTCTCAACATCATAAAGATTTACAAGATCGTCCTTAATCCCTCATTATAAAGTACACCTCTTGCTTGTTAAAACAGCTAAGAGGTGATATCGATATCGTGGTCACAGTTATTTCAATAGCAAACCATCTAGTTTAGCTGCGCATATAAGGTCATTATGAGAAAGACCATCTAGAGCATGCGTTGTATAGTGTACACGGCAATAATTATAACCAAGTTCTACATCAGGATGATGGTTTTCAATATGTGCTATCCAAGCAATTGCATTCATAAATGCCATTACTTCATGGAAGTTATTAAAAGCGAATGCTCTGCAAATTTCCTTATTATTGTTAGCTAATTGCCACTCGGATGATAATTGTGGCATTAAATGACTTAATTGTTCGGGGGTTAAGGCATGTCCTATCCCTTCACAAGACTCGCAATGTTTTGTGCTTAAATGACTCATTGTTAAATCACTCATCATTATACTCCTTTGGTTTTCTATTCATCGTTTGCCCTAGTTTAGCTGGAATATAACTATTTGTCCTACTTGAATTGATCCGTGACTACAGGGTAAGCTTATTTGTAGTCCAACCTTAGGAAAACAATGAAATATACGCTCGGATTTTCAATGATTGAAGTGCTGGTCTCGCTTTTGTTGCTATCCATAACAACATTTGGTCTGATTGCTCATCAATGGCGCATTCAGCGGCTACTCAACAACATTGATGATCAGATCTGTTTAATGAGTAATGGACACAATCAGAGAGAAAAAGCTTTAACATCTGCTGATTTTCGCCCAAGAGCGGGTCTTGTTTCGACGGATACATTTAATGTTTTTAATCAGACAACCTGTGCTGGAAAAAAGTTCGTTAAGCAGAGAGTGGATGATGATTAGTTTTCAATCGGGTCTTTCAATCTCGGAGTTACTGATCAGCCTATGCTTATCGATGCTGATTATTGTTGCCGTTTCTTCTCAGTATTTACAAGCGAAACAACGATATCTGCATATTCGCGATCGAATTGAACGAAGCTATGAATTGCAGCTAGTCAGTGGATTATTGCATGATAGAATTAAGCGTGCAGGATTTACCCCATGCATGCCAATTACCCAATTAACAGCTATCAATGGTTATAATGATCGTGCTTACTTACCTGCTCTAGAGCTGAACAATAAATCTAGTTTGCAAGTGAATCGGATGAGTGAGTATTTTTCTAGTAGCCATATACTGAGTTCTAAACAGTTATTGGCAACAGAGCCAGTTCTCTTACGACCTAACCTCAAAATACTGATTGCCGATTGCCAATATGCTGAGGTACATATCATTGATAAAGTATCGAATTCACCCGTCGGGCAATTAATACAGCTAAAACATGCAATAAGAGCATCATTTACTCCACCAGTATATGTTGGCGAATGGCTACAAGAACGATTTTATATCAAGCATCATCCAGGCATGCCAAGTTCACTATATTATCATCATAATCATAGTGAAGAACTCAGCAGATATGTAGTCAATTTTACAGGAAAAATTATACCTGATACGCATAGCGATTTAGTCCAACTGGATTTGCAGCTAAACAATGGTGAGCTGTTTACAATCGAGACAGGAATTCGAGCAAGATGAAGCCATTTACGAACACAAGGGGGGCTGTTTTGTTGACAACGATAGTCATGGTTAGTTCATTGGCTTTATTATTGCTATCTTTATTGCAAAGTGTTTGGCTTTATCATAAAGCAATCATACGTATGTTGGATAATCATCGTCTGTCTTATCAGTTGGAGTTAGCTGCTCATCATTTAATTCTCCACAAAGATCAGTTACTCCCTTGCCAAATATCGAAGCAAACTCCCAATCAGATAGTTCAGTCACTTTTAAGTGGTCAGGGATGTCGTTACCAGTTTGATAATCAACACTATCGTTACTTAGTGGTTGATATGCCAATTAAGGTTTGTTATTGGCTACTATTGGATAGAAAGTTGGTTTCAGTTTCTCATAAATTAATGACAGTAATCGATAGTCGCCATCATCTTTTACAACTCAGATGGGTATCTCCGGCTAACAGTGAGCTCTGTAAAAAACCGATACGAGTATTGGATAATATGATTGTCAGCTGGCGATATTTGTCGTACCCATCTTTGATCAGGGGGGGGATCGATAGTTAAAATTTTTAACAAAAGTGTCTGCTCGACCAGTGCTCCACCTCACCAAAGCTATATAATAACGTCTCGCATTTTATGCTGGTTTGACAATTCGAGGCGAACAAGAAGTGTTTTTAAAACAAACTATAAATCATAAAATAAAACAAATTGGCGGCATCCATTCGCTCTTAATCAGCGGCAAATATCTCCATAGAGATCACGCCATTTTGGATTTAGGTTCTCAATCAAATTTAACGTCCACAGCCTGGACCAGTTTTTGAATCGCTTTTCACGTCGAGCAGCCTCTAAATCAGTTTCATGAACTTCATCATCAACCAACATATGCGCATTGTACTTAGCTGTAAATCCCAGAATCAGGCTATTTTTATGCTCCCAGACTCGTTTAATTAAATCTATAGCCTTTATCTGCAAAAGAGCACCTGGACGCGCTTAAAAAAAATCCTGAAATATCGGATTAGCTCTGGGCTACGATAAAAGATGACATCAAGACCACCATGGTTGACTATAAAACTGTCTTCGCAACTGAGGATGAATTTGACGCCTTTATCAATGCAGGTCAGTATGCAGCCATCAACCAGGATGAGATTCAACCTGTTCTACAAACACAGTTGTTAGCAAACCATGGATTATTCTCGAGTTCATCCAGTTCGTCAGTTGCATCCGAGAATGATCATCGATGATTCATAATGGCAAACACCACCCATTCTGCAGGCCACCAGTGGAACCTGTTGTTGAAAAATAATGAACAAATGTTATAATAAATAAACTTCCATTAAGAGAGAGTTGCTAATGCCAACAACAGTGTTGATAAGTAATATTTTGCGCAAGAAATACGATAGTGTCG
>JBMLTO010000022.1:0-33719 GCA_049239925.1 Legionella sp.
GGGCCTTCATCATGATTAAAAAAAGTGAAGATCCTACAGGCCAAGGCCCAACCTATAACAGATTGATTAAATTTTAATGCGACAGCCGTGGTAAAACCGAGTTAAAATCTTGACATTTTAGCGCTCCCCCTTGTCGCTCCCTCAGAAACTACTCCCTGAGGGAGCTACGAATACATTCGTCGCGCTCTTTTATAGCATCATTGTAGATCTGCACGCTCTTATGCTGTTAGTCATCTTTCCATGAGTGAATGTGATCTGGACTAGATTCGCAACCCCATTAGTGATGGATATCTAAGCGTAATAATGACTAACTAGAACTACCGCCTAAAAGTAATATTTGATTGATTTAATAGATCAATTGCCATATTAGCTACAATTTTATGTGCCTTTGCAGATGGGTGAACTAAATCAACAAATAAATAATCGTCACAAATGTCATTTGTTTGAACTTTATTCACTAAAGAAATAATATTTAATATGCTGTGCGATATGAAGCGCGAATGCTTGACTTCTTCCGTTGAAGGATGAGATAAAAAACAAGCGTCGATGACATTTTTGAAACTATATGTCGATGGTTCATTTAGTGCTCGATGGAAAATACTATAAATATCCAGGGGTAACCACTTTACATGAGGATAATCAACCATCATTTTTTCTATTTCAGATTGTAACTGTTCATTGTGCAAAGTAGATATTCTCGTATAGCTTGCTTTTTCATCTTCACTGATTGCCTTTGGTAGACGACCCAAATCCGGGAGATTAGCCACCAAAATAGTCTGAGCACCAAGATCAATCAAGCGTTTTAAGTCTGTCTTCGTGCCATTGATAACATTATTGACTAATTTTATTTCTCGACTGGCAAGATCAGTTTGATCATCAGGATCATGTACCTCGAAACTGAGATAATTATTCGCACCTATCCAGAACACGTATAAGCTATTCGGATCAGCATGACCATTATTCGCCAATAAATAACTATCCACTTCATGCTGGAGAGTGAATATTGGTAAATCATCCTGATCATCAGAGTTGTCTTTGTCATCACTATTTTTAATGTATACCCCTGCACCCCCAATCGCAAAATTTTGTATTTTTCTAGCATCCTGTTGAGAAAAATAATAAGACGATAACCAATCAATCCATAAAGGACCATTAGTAAAACGCCCATGATAATAGGGAGGAGATGATGGTAGTTGCTTTTTCATATACTCGTACAAATTACCACTATCTGATAAGCTATCACCAAAAACAACAATGCCGTTCAGCTCGTTCGCATCAATTATAGAAGAAAAAACACACAAAAAAATAGCAAAAATAAATTTCATAGTTAGTCCTAATAAAAATTTATAGTCCAATTGATGCTTGCAATCAAAATCTATATAGCGTGCTTAATCGATGGTTATAAACCAACTATATTATCGAAAAAAGCCATATAGATTATATGCGAGTCATTACTATTTTATCCCATGGACGTGAGTTTTAATTGACGACCACAAACCCATGCCTTATTTAAATTAGAAACCGCTTCTTTAGCCATATCTTTTGGCAAACAAACGGTGGAATAATCATCATGTATTTTTAAACCAGTAATATATTTGCTTTGTAAACCAGCTTCATTAGCAATAGCACCTACAATATTACCTGGCTTAACACCATGCACTCGACCTACATCCAACCGATAAAGCTCTTGTGCATAATCCTCTCGTAACTTTCTTTCTAACCCACCAGAATTGAAACCTGGACGCCCTGCTACGCGTGAATTTTTATCTTTTGACCGCCCTTCTTTGACTGGTCTAGCGACTTTAGGTAAGGTTAATTTACTATGCCATGGTTTATCTTGATTTAATTGCAACGCCAATACCGCAGCAACATCAATGGCTGAACTTTGGTTCTCTCTAATATATTCCTCCACAATTGCCTTGTAGGCTGGTAAATTCTCATGGCTCATACGTTCAGTAATTTTAGCCAAAAATCGTTGCTGCCTAACCTGTTGGATCATATAGTCATTAGGGATGGCAATTTTTTCAATTCGCTGGCGTGTATGTCGTTCAATCTGGTTTAACAATCTAGCTTCTTTAGGTGTGACAAATAAAATAGTAACCCCGCTTCTGCCAGCTCTACCAGTTCGACCGATACGATGAACATAAGTTTCACAATCCTGAGCAACATCATAATTAATAACATGGGTCACTCTATCCACATCTAAACCACGAGCAGCTACGTCGGTAGCCACTAAAACATCAATAGCACCCTGTTTAAACTGCATGATAATCCGCTCACGTAAAGCCTGAGTCAGATCGCCATGTATAGCCATTGCTCGATGACCTTGGCCTTGCAAAATTTCAGCAACCTCTTCGGTACTACTTTTCGTTCTAACAAAAACAATAGCACCTTGATAATCTTCTACAGCCAACACACGGATTAATGCTTCAGGTTTCTGCGCTTGTGATGCAAAAAGAAAGCGTTGCTCAATTGCTTTTACCGTTGCTGTCTCCGTGCGTATTTCTATGGAGACCGGATCATGAAGATAACTATTAGCTATTTGACGAATGCGAGGAGGCATTGTTGCAGAAAATAGAGCAATCTGCTTGCCATTGGGTACCTTAGACAAGATAGTTTCAACATCTTCGATAAAACCCATACGCAGCATTTCATCTGCCTCGTCAAGAACGAAGGTATTCACTGCACCCAGTTGTAATGTACCACGCTCAAGATGATCGAGGATCCGCCCAGGTGTACCAACTACAATTTGCGCGCCATCCCGCAAACTTTTGAGTTGTGGACGATAATCTTGACCGCCACATAAGACCACCACACGCATACCTTTTTGGTGAGCACTTAATGTTTCAAAATGTGCAGCAACCTGAATTGCTAATTCACGAGTAGGGGCCAAAATTAAGGCTTGCGTGTTTTGATTATCTAACGAAATACGCTGTAATATAGGCAATGCAAATGCTGCTGTTTTACCTGTACCTGTTTGAGCTTGCCCTATGAGATCCCGCCCCTCTAGTAACCATGGAATAGTTTGCTGCTGTATAGGGGATGGCGTATGGAACTGCAAATCATTTAAAGCTTTTAACAGATCGTCTGAAAGACCTAAGTGTGCAAAAGTAGTTAATTCTTGTGTCATAACATTCCTGAAAAATAAAAAATAATAACTGAATAACGTCGTTTAATACGGAATAAAAGACATTATTTATACAATAAAATTACGAAGCCACCGATATCTTGGTTGCTCTTGAAAACATATCATTGCCTATTAATGACCAATAAAATTCGCCTGCACGTTATCTACATAGACATAAAAAGAAAAATATAAATTCTTTTTGGCTAATATAATAACAGAAAAATACTCCAAATGCACTATTTTGTTAATGATGAAGCTCAGTTTCAACGATCGCTAATAGCCTTTCTTAGAAACTAGATAACAATGATAGCGCCTAACGGAAGATAGATTAAAACCTACACGTACGTTAGACGGATAATTGAATTATACTAATGCGGCCAATCTACAGGATTGGTCGATGGCATGACGTGCATCTAGATCGCTTGCTTTAAATGCACCACCAATAAGATGAACCGTTTTACCCATGTCCTTCAATGGCTCAAAAAGTGTGGATAATTCAATTTGCCCTGTGCAAACAACAATAGAGTCTACCTCAACTAGTTGGTTTTGGCCATCTATTATTACATGCAATCCTTGATCATCAATAGCGAGGTAGGTGACACCGGATAAAAACTTCACCCGTTTATGCCTCAAACTCAAACGATGTATCCAACCTGTTGTTTTTCCTAGATGTCTACCCAATTTTTCAGGTTTACGTTGCAATAGGTAAACATCTCTTGGGCTATCAAGGATCTCAGGTGGTTTGATGCCTCCTCGGTGAGTTAATTGTATATCAATTCCCCATTCATCAAAAAATGACTGTTGCGATTGATCTGGCTCATGCGTTAACCACTGGGCAACATCAAAACCGATACCACCTGCACCTAAGACAGCAACACGTTTACCTGCAATTTTATTTTTTTGCAGCAAGTCAACATAAGTCATCACGCTAGGGTGATGAATGCCCTCTATATCGGGTATTCGAGGTTCTACGCCTGTTGCCAAAACTATTTCATCAAAACCTTGCAGTAAACTCAACGACGCTTCTGTACCTAAATGAACCGCAACTTGATATTTTTTCAACTGATACGTATAGTAATCAATCACATATTGAAAATCTTTCTTTCCGGGAATAGTTTTAGCCAAATTAAATTGGCCACCGAGTCTATCTTTTTTTTCAAATAAACTAATATGGTGACCACGTTCTGCCGCTACAGCAGCAAAAGCTAAGCCAGCTGGTCCCCCCCCCACAACAGCGATACGCTTGGGAGTATTGGTAACTTGATAAACCAGTTCCAACTCACGGCCTGCCCGTGGATTAACCAAACAAGACACGGGTTTGTTAACAAAAACTTGATCAAGACAAGCTTGATTACATGCAATACAGACATTAATCGCCTCGCCCCCACCACGTTGAGCCTTCACCGCAAAATGAGAATCGGCCAAAAATGGTCTAGCCATGACTACTAAATCAGCAGCACCGTCCTCAATGATCGCATTTGCAAGTGCCGGCGTATTGATTCGGTTTGACGTTATCAGCGGAACTGTAACCTCAGGTTTTAAACGTTTAGTGATATCTTTAAATGCCGCAGGAGGAACCATCGTTGCGATCGTGGGTACACGAGCTTCATGCCAGCCGATACCGGTGTTGATTATCGTTGCCCCAGCCTCTTCAATCGCTTTGGCGAGAAGAACAACCTCCTCCCAAGAACTACCCTGTTCAATCAAATCAAGCATAGAAAGTCTGTAAATGATGATGAACTGTTCACCAATCGCCTCACGAATAGCGCGAACAATCGCAACAGGAAAACGGATACGGTTAGTATATTCACCACCCCACTCATCTGTTCGTTGATTGGTATGCTTTACAATAAATTGGTTGAGAAGATAACCCTCACTACCCATGACTTCAACACCATCATAACCAGCTGCTTTAGCGAAGCGTGCACAACGGACAAAATGGTTGATTGTTTTAATAATACGCGATTTACTCATACGCCAAGGTGTAAATGAACTAATCGGGGATTTGAGACGGCTTGGCGCAACAATAAACGGGTGATGACCATAACGACCAGCATGGAGAATTTGTAACGCAATCATACTCCCTGATTCATGCACGGTTTGCGTCACTAACTCATGCTGGCTTTGTTCTTTAACAGTGGTAAGTTTTGCAGCCGTAGGGTATAAACGCCCTGCCCGATTAGGAGAAAAACCGCCTGTAACAATCAACCCGACCCCACCTTGGGCACGCTCACGATAGAATGCTGCTAACCGCTGCAAACCGTTCTTGTCTTCTTCTAGACCGGTATGCATAGATCCCATAATTAAACGGTTTTTCAGTGTGATAAAGCCTAAATCAAGCGGTTTAAACAAAGCATTGAATGGGGTGTTATCTATGCATAATTCCATGCTTGTCACTTTAGCGTATCTGAGAATGGGTTTTGTATAATAATTGTCGAATCGCGTTCAGCACCTGTTGAAAGAATTGTAATAGGTAAGTCTAATAACGCCTCAAGACGACGAATATAGGCTAACGCATTCGGCGGCAGCTGTGTTAACTCCCTCACATCAGCTGTTGATTCACTCCACCCGGGCAATTCTTCATAGACTGGCTCTAGGCCGTTGTAATCGTCAGCAGATTGGGGCGGATAAGTTAACAATCGACCACTACTATCTTTATAAGCCACAGCAATTCGTAATACATCTAAACCATCCAATACATCTAATTTTGTAAGACATAAACCGGTTATGCTATTCAACTCAATTGATCGCCTTAATAACACCGCATCAAACCAACCACAACGACGCGGCCGCCCGGTAACTGCGCCGAATTCATTGCCTCGTTCGGCAAGAATTTTACCTACCCCATCAATCAACTCTGTTGGAAATGGTCCACCACCAACGCGAGTTGTATAAGCCTTGGTTATGCCCAATACGTAGTTTAAATAACGCGGGCCAAAACCAGCCCCATTGACAACACTACCGACACAAGTATTGGAAGACGTAACGAAAGGATAAGTACCATGATCGACATCTAAGAACACCCCTTGTGCGCCCTCAAATAAAATAGCATCGCCACTTTTTCGATGGCTATGCAAAAGAGTTGTCGTGTCAGTAATCATCGAAGTTAATTCATGAGCCCAGATTTTAGCCTCACCAAGAATCGACTGAATATCAATCGCTGGTTGTTTAAAATATTCGCATAAAATAAAATTATGGTAATGCAATAGATCAGTTAATTTCTTTTCGAATAAATCCATGTTTAACAAATCGCTAACTTTCAATGCGCGCCTAGCGATTTTATCTTCATAAGCTGGGCCAATCCCACGACCAGTAGTTCCTATAGCTGATTTCCCTTGATGAGCTTCACGCGCTTTATCTAAAGCAATATGGCTAGATAGAATTAATGGGCATGCTTGACTGATGTACAAACGAGAGCGTACATCAATTCCTTTGGCTTCTAATTCTCCTATTTCATCTAACAATGCTTGTGGCGATAACACCACACCATTGCCGATGTAACAGCGCACGTGGGGACGCAAGATCCCAGAAGGAATTAACCGTAACACCGTTTTTTCACCATTAATCTTTAAGGTATGACCTGCATTGTGACCACCTTGGTAACGGACTACTGCTTGCACATTCTCAGTCAGTAAATCAACTATTTTCCCTTTACCCTCATCACCCCATTGTGTACCCACAACTACTACATTTTTACTCATAATAAACTATTACCCTTTAAAATTTTTGATAAATAATAGCAAGTATAATCAATACCTATTGACCATACTATCAGTCATGAAGACGGAAAGATAATCGTTACCAACCGATGAGTGTCCTAATCGATGGTTGATTTCATAATCATGCTCATCAGCCTGTTAAATTAAACGTATTATAGAAGATAGATTAGAACATGTCTCACAATAAAAAAGGGTTAAATAGACTTAACCCTTTTTTAAACTAACTTTTAATTCGATAACGTTATAAAAATCGAGAAAATGACCAGCAATCTAGCTGGAATAATTATAATTAATTTTTGGTACGCACACCATTCACTTTTGACATACCGTGCTTGAAATAATCAAAAAATGCGTTGCTTTGATCCAGTACCAAAATATCTTGTTTACTGTTAAAGCTTGCTTCATAAGCTTTAAGGCTACGATAAAAAGCAAAAAAATCCTTATTTTGGTTGTAGGCTTGAGCATATATCACAGCGGCCTTTGCCTCGCCTTCTGCCCGAACAGACAAACCGCTACTTTGTGCTTTAGCTAATAAAACAGTCACTTTGGCATCTGCAGCAGCTTGAATAGTTTCAGCCGCAGCTTGACCATCTGCTCGATGACGATTAGCTATTTTCTGCATATCAGCCCTCATACGTTGATAAATAGCATTGCTGGTACTAGCAGGTAACTCTATGCCTTTGATACGAATATCGACAACATGTATACCTAATTGTCCAGCTTGTTCTTCCGCCCGATCACGCAAAATATCCATGACATTGTCACGACCACTAGACAGTTCGGGAATAGTACGTTTACCAAACTGAGCACGTAGAAATGTATTCGATTGCTGCTCCAGTAACGTTTCAGCTTTCAATTGGTTCCCGCCTGTAGCTTTAAAATATTGCGCTAAATTTTCTATTCGCCATTTAACATAATAATCAACAATTACATCTTTCTTTTCTTTGGTCACGATACGTGATGATTTGATATCGAGTGTTTGCATCCTGGTATCAAACAAACGAACATGTTCGATGAATGGTAGCTTAACATGCAGGCCAGGGTTTAAGATTTTTACTTTATCCGTGCGAGAATCGATCACCAATCGCCCAAGACGAAGCATAATACCACTTTGCCCCTGAGTAATCGTAAACAGACTCGATGCAGTAAATAAGGCCCCAAACAGAGCGAATAAAATAAAACTAAATTTAGCTTTTTGCATCAATTAGCTCCTCCAATACGCTCTGTTGGTCTAGTAATCTCTCGCTCATCGTACAACATTGGCGTCCTAAAATTTGTAACCGTTTCATGTTTTATCGCCTCTGGAGTAGCGGGCTTAGGAGATAGTGGTGTAAATAACTTATCCAATGGTAGATAAAAGATATTACCAGCCTTTGCATCGACTATCATTTTACTTGTTCGACCAAGAATCTGCTGCATGATATCCAGATAAATTCGTTCCCCTGTCACTTGCGGAGAATGATTATACGCTGGCAACAAAGCAAGAAACTCAGCAGTTTCCCCTTGTGCACGCAAAACAAGCTGCTGAGCGTAAGCACGAGCTTCAGCCTCAATACGTTTAGCTTTACCTTCTGCGATAGGAACAACTCTTGCTTCATAAGCACGCGCTTGCTCTTTAAAGCGTTTTTCATCTTCTTGTGCTTTAATGGCATCATCAAAAGCATCTTGGACATTTTCGGGTGCCCTAGCTTGCTGAGGAGAAACGTTAATAATAACAATTCCAGTTTTATAACTATCAAGAATTTTAACTAAAGAATCCTGGACACTATTTCCCCAGGCCTCACGACCTTCTGTTATCATCTGATCAAGAGTCGTTTGCCCAACAACCTGTCTTAAAGCACTAGATGTTGCCTGCTGCAAGCTCTCGCCAGGATCTGATACGTTAAAAAGATAATCTTGTAAATCACCAATACGGTATTTAACAGCAACCGCAACAGATACTAAATTCTCATCTTTTGTTAACATATTTGCACTGTACGAATAATCTGAAACTCTATCCATATTCAACACAATTTTCGATGATATCAAAGGAGGTATCCAGTGGGGGCCAGGTCCAACTGTCTCAATGTAGCGTCCAAATCGCAGGATAGCTGCCTGTTCCGCGGGATCAACGATGAAAAAACCAGCCAAACACCAAACCACTAAAGTTGCGAACAGAAACAACAATGCCAAGGAGCTTCGTGGGGAACTTGTTTGTGGCTTATTTGCAAAAGCGTTGTTCGTGCCCTTATAAAAAAGATTTTTCATGCGCCTATGCATACGCTTCAGAATCTCATCGATATCCGGAGGCTGACTTCCCCCCCATGGATTTTTATCATTATTTGGCTCATTCCAACCCATGCAAATCTACCCCACTATGACGACTAATAAAATTAGAATTCTAGGAGGTCTACGAGTTTTAAGCAAGTCATCAACGCCATAACTACTTGTTGATGCTCTGATCGCAACAGAGCCCTAAGACGTACGAGTAAAAATTAAGTCCCAAACGCCATGCCCGAGCTTGTGTCCTCGTTGCTCGAACTTGGTTAAAGGACGAGACTCAGGCCTAACAACATAACCACCCTCTTTTTGTTGATTTTTCAAATTTGGTTCTGAACTTAAAACTGCTAATATATGTTCAGCATATTCTTGCCAATCGGTCGCACAATGCAAAAATCCACCAACCCTGATTTTTTTAACCAATGTTTTTACAAATGACGTTTGAATAATCCGTCTTTTATGGTGTTTTTTTTTCGGCCAGGGATCTGGAAAAAATAATTGTACACCAGACAGACAATCATCAAACAAATGCTTTTCAAACAACTCAACGGCATCAAAAGGAGCAATGCGTACATTTTTCACATCATGATCATGAAGATCTGCGACTAGACTACCAATGCCGGCACGATGGACTTCTATACCCAAAAAATTTTTTTCTGGATGCATTTGAGCCATTGATAGAAATGACTGTCCCATGCCAAAACCAATTTCAGCGATAGTATCAGCCTCTCTACCAAATAGTTCAGTTAGCGAACAGGGATGATCTTTAGGATGCAAGATATAATCATTAAGCCAATGATCCAGAGCCTGCTGTTGGCGATTACTTACCCGACCTGCTCGCAGGACGAAACTCTTGATGGTTCTTTGCATAGAATAGTCTCAATCAATAATTATTTCACAAATTTTCGGCAACATATGATATTGCTCACACAAGACTTATCGTCAAAAACGAACTTTACCGAATTACAAGACTAACAACAATCCCAAACGCTGAACGAGCAATATTTTTGAAGGAGACGTTTAGCGTATAATTGCATATCGAATTGACCTGTTGCTATAATACTCATTGCATGTTTTATAGTTACTATCGTGATGTTATTCTAAAACTATTGCATCTATCCTTTATATTTGCTATAAAACGCAACCTTAAAAATATTTATAGCTCCGGTTAACTTCATCCGTGAAGATTCTGAGAGCTGAAAAGTCAAGTTGGACATTTTGGAGTAACAACATGTCAAGAGTATGCCAAATTACTGGTAAGCGTCCTATTACTGGGAACAAAGTTTCTCATGCAAACAATAAAACGAAGAGACGCTTTCTTCCTAATATAAAAACTCATAGATTTTGGGTTGAAGAAGAGAATCGTTTTGTTTCATTGAAGATCAGTACTAAAGGTATTCGGATCATCGATAAATTAGGAATCAAGGTTGTCATTGATCAACTGAGAGCCAAAGGCGAAAAAATATAATTGAGGGGCAACATTCGTGGCAGCAATTACAATAAAAGTGAAGATGGAATCAACGGCAGGCACTGGTTATTTTAAAACAACGACTAAAAATCCCCGTAATCATCCTGAAAAAATGGAACTCATGATGTATGATCGCGTCATACGCAAACATGTATTATTTAAAGAGAAGAAAGTAAAATAATTTCTTAAAAATCGGTTAGGGCGTGTTGACAATTCATTCTCCTGCCTACATGTCGCGACTTGTTCGCGGCATTTATTCCGTCTTAATCAGCAACAAATTTCTTCATACAGAGCGCGCCATTCTGGATTTAGGTTCTCAATCAAATTTAACGTCCACAGCCTGGACCAGTTTTTGAATCGCTGTTCGCCTCGAGCAGCTTCTACATTAGTTTCATGAACCTCATCATCAATCAACCAACATACGCACATTGTACTTAGCTGTACTTGATGTTCCTCTCCAATGGCAACGGATGATACTACCATCAATCAATTCTCATTCAAGATCAGGATGTTGTAGTATTATCTCCTTCAGTTTAGACCACAGCTCATCACTGGGCATCAGTCTAGCCATTGCAAACTCGTTTTATAGTTGATATTAGAATCGTTATATGATGAGTTTGCTATGATTAATCAACAGATTAGGGCTATGAATCAACTTCATCGTTAACTTGGCCATTTCCTGGATGCCGCGAAAAAGTCGCAGCACCTAGGCGGAAGGATGAATTGTCAACACACCCTAGTTGTTGGTATTACTGGATAAATGTTCCATATGAGTTAAACTGATAGTTATATGACATTTATATTGGAGAGCTTCTTTGAAGCAGGTGCTACAATCAAAACTGGTTCATAAAGGAATACTCTATCCGCAGCTAAAAGAAGCCATTAGTCTTTTACAATTATCAACGATTGACTTACAAAAAGAAATTGAGCGGCAATTAGCAATCAATCCATTACTTGAGGAATCTGAAACCGGGTACTTAGACAACTCTACGGTTCAAGACAATAATATTCAAGAGTCTTTTATAGAATCATCAGCAAGCATTCCCAAAACAACGAATACCTTCAATGAGAATAACTATATTTTTGATAATTTGCACTGCACAAAAAATTGCCTGCAAGATCATCTGCGTTGGCAATTAGAATTAACTCCATTGAGTGGACTAGATTACTCAATTGGCATTGCAATCATTGATGCGATCAATGAAGATGGTTTTTTGACTATAACGATAAATGACTTATTCAACACACTCCGCAACGACGATAACGATCTTTCTGCAGCAGATATTGATACTATTCGACATCTAATTCAACGTTTTGATCCTGTCGGTTGTGCATCATTGAACTTAACAGACTCACTCCTTGTCCAATTAAAACAACTACCCGCGAACCAGCCCTACCTTAGCATCATCGAGGCAATACTCACTGACGATCTAGCACTTTTAGGACAACATAATTACCATCGCTTAATCCAGAAATATGAAATTAGTAATCTTGATATCAAACATATCTTGCAGACTATCCATCAACTCAATCCTAAACCAGGCAATCTCGTGATGGATAGCACAGCTGAATTTACCACACCAGATTTAATAGCCAAGAAAAAAAATGGTCAATGGAAGGTTATATTGAACAAAAAAATTTTACCATCTATAACGATTAATAACCATTATGCATCGATGATAAATGCTACTGAACATAGTAGTCATGATAAACAATATCTAAAACAACATTTACAAGATGCTCACTGGTTTTTAAACAGCATTGAAAATAGACATGCCACTTTACTACGAGTAGCCAACTTCCTTGTTAGTTATCAAAAAGATTTTTTTGAGCAAGGACCTGCTTTTATGAAGCCACTAACCCTTAGTGAGGTTGCTACAGCAATCGATATGCACCAATCAACTATTTCACGAATTACTCGACAAAAATTCATCCAGACTCCTAGAGGTATGCTTGAACTTAAATATTTCTTTTCTACCCGTCTAACGAAATCAACAGGCAAGAAATATTCATCTACCGCAGCACAAACTTTAATTAAAGAATTCTTAGCTACAGAGGATTCTAGTAATCCATTCAGTGATCAAGAACTTGTTGATTTAATCAGTAACTATGGTATTCCTTTAGCTAGACGCACGGTAACAAAATACCGTGAGGAGATGGGCTTCCCTGCCGCATATAAACGCAAAAGCATTCAAAATTAATGTTAATGAAAGGAGAATTGTATGGAAATTAACTTCACAGGACATAAAATGGAAGTAACACCGGCACTCAAAGCATTTACCCAAGAAAAATTGGGTAAGCTGGAAAAACATTTTGATAAGATTACCGCTATCCATGTCGTATTAGAAGTAGATAAACTGCAGCAAAAAGCAGATGCAACGGTGCATATAGCCAGAGCAGAACTCCATGCAAGCGCAGAAGCTGAAGACATGTATAGCGCAATTGACTTGCTTGCTGATAAATTGGACCGACAATTGATCAAGCATAAGGAAAAAATTCGAGAACATCGAGAATAAGAATTTTTTTCACATCATACAGCCACAACGTCCAAATTCATTTGGATCATTGAGGCAAAAGGTTGATTTTTAATGATTATTACCAAGATAACAATTAATAATAAATTAGGATTACATGCAAGAGCCTCTGCAAAGTTTGTTTCTACTGCTGGCAAATTTCAGAGTCATATTGATGTATGCAAAAATAACCAAATCATTAATGGTAAGAGCATCATGGGAGTTATGATGCTCGCAGCCAATCAGGGGACCGAGCTAACCTTACAAATCGAAGGCCCCGACGAGCAGGCAATGGAACAGGCACTAGTAACATTGATTAATAATCGTTTTGGAGAAGATGAATAACTAATCTGTGCTTACTTCATATCATCATCCCGGCTTAAACCAGATGAGTTAGATTTGCGGTTTAAATAGGTACGCATGACTAATTGCAAAGGCCCGGATAATATATAAGTCATAAAGGTAAACAGTAAGATTACCGATGGATTCGATGCAATCGCAACAAAGATGACAATGACTCCTAGCACATAGAGAAACGGTACTTTGCCGGTAAAATCAACTTCTTTAAAACTATAGTAACTTATATTACTTACCATTAATGCCGCTGTTATTACAACCAATCCAGCGGCGAAAATAACCACGCCTCGATAATCCAAATGATTTTGGTGGCAGCACCAAACAAATGATGACAACAAAGCAGCTGCAGCAGGACAAGCAAGCCCTTGAAAATACTTTTTATCAGCTGTTTCCAACTGAGTATTGAACCTTGCTAAACGCAAGGCAACCGCTGCTGTATAAGTGAAAGCAACCAACCAACCGATCTTCCCCAATTGATTTAACGCCCAGCTATATAGCAATAATGCAGGCGCAACCCCAAAAGTGACCATGTCAGCTAAGCTATCATATTCTGCACCAAAAGATGTTTGGGTATTCGTAAGCCTAGCAATACGCCCATCAAGACCATCAGCAATCATGCCTATAAAAATAGCAATCACGGCTATTTCATATTGCATTTTAAAAGATGCCACTATTGAATAAAATGCAGCAAACAAACTGCCAGTGGTCAACAAATTCGGTAAAAGGTAAATGCCGGGGTGCCCTTCTTTTTGTTTACTCATGAATCCTCTCAAATAGTCCAATCATTAAATCGTAGCATAAAGATACCATTTGTGGCCATCATTATAGATATCACCAATTCTATAGAGTAGAGCTACGTCCTTCGTTAGTTGTTCGCAGCACCCTCGTTAGAACCCGGCGTGCCCTATCAATACACCGAGATCAAGATAAATACATTCGCAGTTCAGTTATGCTTTAGAAAATCTTGCGGTAGATTTTCGCCCGAGGAAACTTAATCAGCTCCAAGTGAACTTGCAACCATTTGGTTAGCACAAAGAAGCCAAATATTCTAAAAAATCATAATTAATACATTTTGAGTTAATTTTTGGTATATTACAGTTACGGTACAGGCGGAGACGCCGATGACCGTGACATGATACAGGAGAATCCATCATCCTGTTTTAATGGGAATTTAAGGAATGATTGAAACACATCATGTCTTTAAATATCCGGGGTTCAAGGGGCCGGCTCCTTGGCTTCAAAATCACTTGGTGTTACATATCCTAATGTAGAATGTAATCGCTGACGGTTTATAGAAAACTTCGATATATTCAAAGATACTTTGTTTCGCTTGTTCATATGAAAAAAGCTTTCCATTGCTGCATTATCATAGCAGTTTCCCGTCCCGCTCATGCTGACTGTAATTTGATGTGCTTTGAATAGCTGTTGAAATTCATGGCTTATATATTGGCAACCCATTATCAGATTTGTCTATAACTGCAACCACTTTCCAGATATAACTTAACCACATTAAGCTTAAATTCTTTATCATAACTTCTTGGATCTCTCTTACTCATTTTCGACTTTATGGTAGCAAGATCAATTCCACCTCAGCACAAAATAGTGGATAATTTGAGTTGGAGTTAGCGTCGTATGGGTGCTGAAAAAAGAACAATGCCCTAATCTCAGCTGACTGGGACAAGCTTTCCTACTTGGCTCAACGAAAGAAAAAATAATCTTGATGTTTTTTATTTAGGATCGAGCACAATCATTGTCAAATAAATCGATAAATATACATATATAGCTAAATAAGATTATTACTATCCAAATAATGGTGTTGCAAATCAAATAGATGACCTAGATGCTCACCCAATGCTTGAATGCCATAACGCTCCGTAGCATGATGACCGCAAGCATAATAATGAATACCTAATTCCTGTGCCTCATAATAAGTACGTTCAGATATTTCACCACTAATATAAGCATCAGCCCCCAACTCCATCGCATCAGAAATAAAATCTTGAGCAGCACCACTACACCAAGCAATTTTCCGAATAGCTCGATTGTGCCCGTTAATGTGTAATGCTTGCCTATTTAACTGATCAGACAGTCGTTTCTGTAGGCTTTGGGCACTGATATCCCGTGAGAACATACCCGTCCATAAGAGGTTTGGAGTTTGCGAAACTGCATGCATTTTGATGTCGTTAACCCCCAAAATCTTAGCTAAGCAAGCATTATTTCCAACATCAGGATGACAATCTAAGGGCAAATGGTAAGCAATCAAATTCATGTTATGGTTAATTAATGAACTAATTCGTTGATATTTTATTCCTGTAATTACCTGTTTTTCACCACGCCAAAAAAAACCATGATGTACTAATAATGCATCAGCCTGCAATTGAGATGCAGCAATTATCGCTTGGTATGATGCCGATACCGCCGTACAAATAGTTTTAATGGTTTGAGCTCCCTGAATTTGCAAGCCATTAGGAGCATAATCATTAAAACATTCAGAGGAAAGATAGCTATTTAAATAAGTTACCAACTCATCAGTACTAATCATATTAATGACTACGCCGTATGTCTGCACCTAGCATTGAAAATTTTTCTTCAATACGTTCATAGCCGCGATCAACATGATATATACGCTCTACGCAGGTTTCTCCTTCAGCAACTAAGCCAGCAAGAATAAGGCTTGCCGATGCTCTTAAATCTGTAGCCATAACCGGAGCCCCCGTTAAATGCTCTATTCCATTAATCATTGCCGTATTTCCATGAAGTCTAATGTGAGCCCCCATACGTTGTAACTCTTGTACATGCATAAAACGATTTTCAAATATGGTTTCTACAACCGATGATTGTCCTTGTGCGACCGTGTTTAATACCATGAATTGTGCTTGCATATCTGTGGGAAAACCAGGGTAAGGAGCCGTTGCAATATTTACAGCCAAAGGACGTAAGCCATGCATATCTAGGTTAACCCAATCTTCACCAATATTGATTGCGGCCCCTGCTTCCTCAAATTTGCATAACATTGATAGTAAATTATCTGGTTTTACCTTACGAACGGTCACTTGTCCGCGGGTCACAACACCTGCGGCTAAATAAGTTGCAGCTTCAATTCGATCTGGCATCACTGAATATTCACTACCGCCTAAAGCATCAACCCCTTCAATTTCTATGGTTGAGGTACCAGCTCCCGAAATCTTTGCTCCCATTTTTATCAAAAAATTTGCCAAATCGAGCACTTCAGGTTCGCGGGCAGCATTTTTGATGACAGTTTTACCTTCCGCCAGTACAGCAGCCATTAAAATATTCTGAGTACCACCAACAGTAATAGTATCAAACATCAATACTTTGCCCTGCAAACGTCCTTTACGACAGCGCGCTTGGATAAAGCCATTTTTAACATTGATTTCAGCACCCATAGCCACCAAAGCTTTGAGATGAAGGTCAACAGGCCTTGATCCAATAGCGCACCCTCCTGGCAATGAAACATCTGCTTGGCCGAAGCGGGTTAGTAATGGGCCTAATACTAAAATTGATGCTCGCATGGTTTTCACTAACTCATAAGGTGCAACAAACTCATTGATCTGACTGGCATCGACGTGCACACTCATCTTTTCATCAATCACTAACTTGGCACCTAATTGTCCAAGCAATTCCATCATAGTCGTAATATCTTTTAAGTGCGGTACGTTAGCAATCGTTACAGGTTCGCCGGTTAGCAGCGTTGCTGCTAAAATTGGCAAAGCTGCATTTTTGGCACCGGATATTGACACATCGCCATTTAACCTTTTTCCACCAGTGATGATCAATTTATCCACGACTAGCCTCCCATTCGTCCTTTGTTAACGTATTCATGCTTAACGCATGCAGTTCCCCGGAGATGATATACTCTTTAAGTTGAGCATAAACCCATTGTTGCCTTAGAATTTTTGTTTTGCCAAGAAAGATATCAGAAACAATAGTTAGTTTATAATGATAACCATCTCCACTGACTTTTACATCATCGACACCCGGCAATGATTTTAAACATTGCTCTATTTGTTCATTTTTTATCATTCAACTCTCTCTACAACAAAATACTTCTTGCTTCTTTCCATTCAGGAATAGCAAACAATAGTTATGTAAGACCTATACACTTAGCGACGATGCAATTAAATCATTAGTTCAATTTCATAGCAAATGATCCTTGTAAAAGCTCTGCGTGACCAGTCCTGCTATTGCCATTTATTATAAATTTTACACAATCGTTTAGCTTCAATCAGCCATACTACCCCTATACGGTCAAAATACTCTGCGTACTATCAATCAACAGAAATAATGTCAGTCTATTTATTTTCTTTTATAACAACAGTTATAAGCTGATATTTCGAGCGTACGGTACTCAACGACAAATCCACAAATAACTTAAATTACTACGCTTTCACTCATTAGCTCACTTTTTTTTGCGCATTTCACTGATGAGATTTTTCATGTTGGAGTTGTTCAGCAATTGACCAAATTGAGAACGGAAACTTTGTAATAAACTAATCCCCTCAACGCTTAAATCATAAATTTTCCACTGACCATTATTTAAAACCAAGCTATAGTTTAACGGAATATTTTGACCATTAGAGCGAATAATCACACTACTCACTCGAGTAAAACGCCCGTTAATCTCCCCCCGCAATGGCATAAATTTTACAACTTCACCCGAATATTCGGCCAATGGATTAGCATAAGTTCGTATCACTAATCGTGTAAACTGTTGTGTAAACTCTTTCTTTTCTTGTGCTGTAGCGATGGTCCACCCTCGGCGGCCTAATACTGATCGTGCCATACCATTAATATCAACAATTGGTAATAGATTTTTTTCTACGGCTCGGTAGATAAGCTCATGATTACTTTTCAATTGTGATTGATGCTCCTTTAAAGTTACGATGATCTGATTAGCTGCTTTTTCTAAGATAGGTACCGGCGAAGACGCAGCAAAAACTATTTGCACAACGAACATAGTTGTTATAAAAGCAACCATTTTTAGCAATTTAATCATAATCGTCTTCCTATTTTTTAATATTAAATAATAACTGGCCAATTAGATTCTCCAAAATGACTGCGTCTTGCGTTTTAGCGATCATATCACCCTCATGAAGATAAGGATGTGAAGCATTATCCTGATCATCGAAACCAGGGACAATACTGATATAATTAGAGCCCAGTAAACCTTGTGTTAATATGCGTGCTGAAGTCTCAGCATACGGAATAGGCTGCTCGTCTTTAAGCAGCATTGTTACCCTGGCATTCAAAGCCCCCGACTGCAAATCAATTTTAGTGACCTCTCCAATTTTTACACCTGCCACAGTCACTGGTGCATGAACTTTTAATCCTCCTATATCAGCAAACTCAGCAAAAACTTGATAGCCATGAGTCGATACTAAGCCAGAAAAGCCACTGACCTTAATCACCATCAAGAAGATGGCTAGGATGCCTAGTAGCATAAAAATGCCGACGCTAATATCGATACGTTGTTGCTTATTCATCACCACTCTCCAATCATTATTGCAGTCAAAATAAAGTCAAATCCCAATACTGCTAACGATGAGTACACCACAGAACGAGTTGTTGCTTGGCTAATACCTTCAGCCGTGGGATGACAAATGAAACCCTGATACACCGCTATCCACGTAGTTAACCCCGCAAAACATATACTTTTTATAAGCTCACCGATGATATCGATTTTAACACTGACTGCCGCCTGCATATTTGACCAAAAACTTCCGCTATCAATTCCTAACCATTGAACGCCAACAAAATATCCTCCATAGATAGCCACCACTGAAAAAATCAGAGTCAACACAGGTAAAGAAATCATTCCGGCCAAAAAACGTGGATAAATCACCCGTCCCAAACAATCGATACCCATCATTTCCATACTTGCTAACTGTTCAGTCGCTTTCATGAGACCGATTTCAGCAGTCAAAGCTGAACCGGCTCGACCGGCATACAATAACGCACTAATAACTGGCCCTAACTCTCTAATAATACTTAATGCTAACATTTGTCCCAGTTGGGTGCCTGCACCAAACTTCTGTAATGTATTGTAACCTTGTAATGCAACCACCATGCCTATAAATAATGCTGAAACCATAATTATCAAACAAGATAGAACGCCAATCGAATATAATTGGCGCCGCACGAGAGGCCAAAGATGACGAAAATTAATAGGTCTTGCCAATACTTTTGCTAAAAAACAACCCGATTCACCAATCACTCCAACTATTTTTATGCCACTCTGTCCCAGTCTACACAAATAACTAAGCATCCAATAGCTCCTCAGTAAAAACAGGCGCTGAATAATGAAAGGGAACAGCTCCATCAGCCTCACCCTGCATAAATTGTTGCACAAGGGGATTTTGAGAGTGCACGAGCTCCTCTGGCTTACCTTGGCCAATCACTAAACCATCAGCAATTAAATACACATAATCAGCAATAGAAAGTGTTTCATCAACATCATGAGACACTAAGATAGTCGTTGTATGCAATAGTTGATTCAAACGTTTAATCAAACGAACAAGAACCCCCATAGAAATAGGATCCTGGCCTGTGAATGGTTCATCATACATCATAAGCTGAGGTTCCAAAGCTATTGCTCTTGCTAAGGCCACGCGTCTCGCCATACCACCAGAAAGCTGATGAGGCATAAGTGAGGCTGCTTCGCGTAAGCCAACTGATTCTAATTTCATCAACACCCGATCACGTAATAAGTTTTCATCAAGATCAGTATGTTCACGCAAAGGAAAGGCTACGTTGTCAAAAACAGATAAGTCGGTAAACAAGGCACTGCTTTGGAATAACAACCCCATTTGGCATCGCGCTTGATACAATGCTTTTCGCGATAATTGATGAATATTATCGCCATTGACAATAATAGTTCCTCTGTCAGGGGTGACTAAACCACCTATTAAGCGTAATAAGGTCGTTTTACCACTACCACTAGGTCCCATGATTGCTGTAATTTTTCCACGCTTAACATGGATATCTATCCCTTTAAAAATACAACGTGAATCATGACTAAACATCAAATCAGAAACACTTACTAAATCTTCATGCATGCGTCAAAATTCCTAGTCGATTCAGCTTAACATTGTATACTTTGTAGGCAACAAATCATGAGAATGGCTACACTAAAGTAAACAGCATTCCGCCGCAATAATCACTCATCTTATAAGAAAATCATAGACCATAAAAAATTTGTGACAACTTTATTGTATGTTAATATCACAAAATTGTAGCTTTATCATGTAAAGAGACCCATGAATTTTTGCAAATTAGGCCTTGCTGTCATTGAAACGGAAGCGCAAGCTGTCCTTGAGCTAACTAAACGGATAGATGAACATTTCGCAAGAGCATGTCAATTACTACTGTCCTGCAAAGGTCGTATCATTGTGAGTGGTATGGGTAAATCTGGGCATATTGCCAGCAAAATTGCGTCAACACTATCGAGTACCGGTAGCCCAGCATTTTTCATGCATCCAGGTGAAGCAAGCCATGGTGATTTAGGAATGATTACCAACCAAGATGTTGTATTAGCCTTATCTAACTCTGGAAATACAACTGAACTATTAGTATTACTACCCCTAATAAAGCGTATGGATGTTCCATTAATAGCGTTAACCGGCAATCCAAACTCATCGCTAGCAAAAGCAGCCAATGTGAATATCGATGTCAGCATTCGTCAAGAAGCATGTCCACTTGGCCTAGCGCCGACAACAAGTACTACAGCTGCATTGGTCATGGGTGACGCTTTAGCAATAGCATTGCTTCAAGCACGTGGATTTAGTGCAGAAGATTTTGCTTTATCACATCCTGGCGGTATGTTAGGTAAGCGATTACTATTACGAATTGATGAAATTTATCATCAAGATGACGAGCTACCATTAGTTAACGAAAATGTTACCATTCGTGAAGCACTAATTGAAGTATCAGCTAAAGAATTAGGTATGACTTGCGTTGTTAACGCATCTGGCTATCTAAGTGGTATTTATACTGACGGAGATATTCGCCGCACCCTAACACAACATATCAATATAGATAATACGCCACTGAAAGATGTAATGACGAAAAATTGCCATACCATATCTGATAATATATTAGCGGCGGAAGCATTAACCTTGATGCAAAAATACCGTATCACGTCACTAGTCATCACCGACCAAGTGAATATTCCTAAAGCCGTTTTACACTTACATGACCTGCTCCGCGCAGGCGTCTTTTAGTATGATTATCTTTGAGACAACTAACTATGAATGATTTATTGGTTAAAGCAAAGCAGATTAAATGTTTAATTTGTGATATTGATGGCGTTCTAACGAATGGCCTACTTTACATGGATAATTTTGGTCATGAACTAAAGGCTTTTCATGTTCATGACGGCGTAGGAATAAAACTCCTATTAGCTGCCGGCATTCAAGTTGCCGTTATTACTAACTCGCAAAATGCTATCGTTGAGCACCGTATGCGTCAATTAGGAATCAACCATTATTTCACTGGTCAACTGGATAAAAATAAAGCATATCAAACACTTAAAATCAATTTACACTTAAAAGACGAAGATATTGCTTATATCGGCGATGATCTTCCGGATCTGCCCATTATTAAACAAGTAGGCTTGGGGGTCGCAGTAGGTAATGCGGTGGATGATGTTAAAAAACATGCTATATGGCTAACGAAAAATCATGGTGGATGTGGTGCTGTCCGTGAACTATGTGATTTGATTCTCAGTTCCCAAAACCGGACTGAACTTGCCTTAAACAATTATTTATCATCATGAACACAGGTAGACAGGCAGTATGGTTATTGTTAACGTTGATTGCACTTGCTTGTTCTGGTTGGTATTTTGCTAGTTCAAAAGAAACTATTATTCTTGATGATAAAACATTAGCAAACACTACTGACATTATTGCTAACAATCTAACTGTAAGACAGTTTGATGTACACGGACAACTGACTCATTACCTGTATTCGCCACTGATGAGACATACCCCATTGAATAATAAGAATTGGTTTCAAAAACCCCATGTCGTTATTAAGCAAAGCGAATCCTCTATTTGGGAAATAGAAGCCAACAAAGCGACTTCTATACATGGCGGTCATGAAATTGTATTCGAAAATAATGTAATCATTCATCAGCAATCAAATCCACATGGACAAGCAAGCACACTATACACTGACAACATATCCTATTTTCCTAAAAAAAAGTTTGCCAAGACTGCCAAAAAAATTGTAATCGAACAAGAAAAAAATCGTATCACAGCAATTGGAATGCATGCTCATTTAGAAAAACAGTCTGTGAAATTATTAAGCCATATAACAGGGTCTTATGAACCTTCAACGAAATAAACAAAACAAACAACGATCGTTATGCTTGATGTTACTTGGCCTTAGCTATTTTGTGTATGCTTTACCAGAAGATAAAACTAAAGCTATACAACTGGCCGCCAACTATGCTGAATTAGATCAAAAAAAACATCAAGCTAGATTTCTAGGCCATGTACACTTGGATCAAGGTTCAACTCACATCCGTGCAGCAGAAACAGTAACCGAGAGTAACCAGAAAAATCACCTCATCAAAGCTATCGCCAAAGGGAATGATCAACAACAAGCTCATTATTGGACACTTACCGACAAAGATAAGCCTACTCTACATGCCTATGCAGATATTATTACTTACTACCCCAAAAAACATCTGATTGAGTTAATAGGTAACGCAAGGATCAAACAAAATAACAATCTTTTTACGGCGTCTAGAATTAACTATGATACGCTCAACCAACAGATAACTAGCAAAGCTTCCGGGCCACAACAAACAACGATTATCATACATCCAGAGAAAAGCAATGAACGAACTAATAGCCCAAAACATAAATAAATCATTTAAAAATCGTCCGGTAGTCAATGATATTAGTATTCGCATCAAACGAGGTGAATGCGTTGGTCTTTTAGGACCGAATGGTGCAGGTAAAACAACCTGTTTCTATATGATAGTAGGCTTACAATCATGCGACAAAGGGAAAATTCTCTTAAACAATCAGGATATTACTAACAAAGCGATGCATCAGCGTGCACGTTTAGGTATTAGCTACTTACCGCAAGAAGCATCTATTTTTCGTAAAATGACGGTGATGGATAATATTTTAGCAATTTTAGAACTCCGTCACGATCTCAATGACAAACAACGTCAAGTAATACTTGGTAATTTATTAAGAGAATTTAATCTTAGTTATTTAGCCCAAAGCTTGGGGATGAGCCTCTCGGGTGGAGAAAGACGGCGAGTTGAAATTGCGAGAGCCCTTGCTATAGAACCATCATTTATCTTATTAGATGAGCCTTTTGCTGGCGTTGATCCTATTTCAGTACTTGATATAAAAAAAATTATCCTACATCTTTGCAAAAAAGATATAGGCGTACTTATTACAGACCACAATGTTCGTGAAACACTAGATATTTGTAATCGTGCTTACATTGTTAATCAAGGAAATATTCTTTGCGAAGGCTCAGCAGACGATATACTTAATAATAAACAAGTACGTGCAGTATATTTGGGTGATGACTTTGAGTTATAGTATTTATTGCCTAGCTAAAGGCAACATAACACATTCTGCAGATGAATCGTTTAGTCTAAATGGCTTTTGCTAACGATGATCCTCATTATTGATAACTACGATTCCTTTACTTACAACCTGGTGCAATGTTTTCAATGCCTGGGCGAAAATGTTTTAGTCTTTTTTAATGATAAAATCACCATTTCAGAGATTGAAGCATTATCCCCTGACTATTTGCTCATCTCACCAGGCCCAAAAGGACCGGACGAAGCAGGAATCTCTCTTGCTGTTATTGACCATTTTCATCGCACCATACCAATTTTAGGTATCTGCCTTGGGCATCAATGTCTAGCGCATGCTTTTGGTTCAAAAGTTATAGCAGCGCCAGAAATTATGCATGGAAAAACATCAGTGATTTTACATAATAAACAACGATTATTTAATAATGTTCCTAATTTATTTCGAGCTACTCGTTATCATGCATTAGCAGTCGACAGTAGCACTTTACCATCATGTTTTAGTATTGACGCCTGGGCTAATGATACCATCATGGCAATTTCACATCGTCAATTGCCACTATATGGTTTACAATTCCACCCCGAAGCAATTCTTAGTGAGCATCGATTGAAGCTTCTAAGTAATTTTCTTACTTATTCAATGCCTGATCCTATTGAGAATTATCCTTGTTTTTAAACTTGATCAACATATGATGATTGATTGCGTCGTTTGGTTCCCAAGGCCGACTGTAACTGAATATCATGAGCGTGCTCGGTGGAGTAGGGATAACCCTAGAAAATTCAAATCTAAAATTCATTTTACCACCAATACCAACTAAGCCATTTGAGACTTTTTGATAATCGCTCGATTTTAATCGCAATAAATTTTTGTCATATTTTTTTAATGACCATTGATAACCTGTCGTTGGGTTTGCAATTAAGCTAACGACAAATTCTTTAACATCAGGATCAACAGTTAAAATCATATCTGTTGAGGCAGTAGCTGCCCATGCATAAACAACTAAACAAAGACTGATAACGAAACGCATAAAAAAATTTTCCGAATTGATGAGTATAAGTTTACATTTAAAATACAACTGCATCAGGGATTTTTACAGTACAATAGCTGTATAATCAATTTAAATTACTTTAATGATTCATCATTGGCTTTTTGCTTACAACAAAAAATATTTTACCTTAAAAGCGATAACCGATTAAAAAATCATTTGACATCATAAGATCATCTATCCAATAGGAGCATGCCATGTCGAGACTCGTAACCTGTATCAAGTTAAAACAAAACATAGAAGGCTTATCATCGCCACCATTTTCTGGTGAATTGGGAGACCGAATTTTTCAACAAGTTTCTAAACAAGCATGGACCATGTGGCTCAGTCATCAAACGATGCTAATCAATGAATATCGACTGAGCATGATTGACCCCAAGGCGCGAGAATTTTTACAACAAGAAATGGAAAAATTCTTTTTTGGAGAAGGATCAAGACCGCCCGCAGGATATGTAAACAACTAGTTCACTTTAGAGCTACTCTGCAACACCCCATCCAACATGCGTGAATTGTTTTTGTTAGCAGCTGCGTTTTTAATGAAACGCCTACCGTCCCGACAATAGCTGCAAGCTTTCACGTATGAGCTGTTCGCAACTTTTTTGTCCGTCATATATTTTGTTAATAGCCTTCGTTGCTTCAGCTTGCTTATAACCAAGCGCTTCGAGCGCATGGATTGCCTCATCCTGTTCCCTATTACCATTTGATTTAGCACCAGTATGTTCAGCTATCTGAGAGAATTGTTGCATAGTATCTTTCATTTCAACAACCAAACGTTCAGCTGTTTTTTTGCCTATTCCGGGTAACTTAGTCAATAAAAGGCTGTTTTGTTGGTTAATACATTGTATAAACTCAAACGGAGTAATACTCGATAAAATAGCGATCGCTAGCTTAGGTCCAATGCCATTGACTTTAATCAATGCGCGAAATAATGATCGCTCTTGCTTATCTAGAAAACCATACAATAATAATGCATCTTCACGAACTACTGTGTGAATATAAAGAGCAATGAGCTCATCTTGTGTTTGTAACTGAAAAAACGTTTGCAGCGATGTCTCTACGTTATAGCCAACGCCATTAACATCAATCACTAATTTCCCTGGTTGATGATTATCAATGATATATCCTTTTAACCAACCTATCATCTTAAACGCCTCCTTTGCATACGTGGCCTTGCGGTAAATAAACCATTTCGCCTGTAGCTATGGCAAATAGCAATTGCTAACGCATCTGCAGCATCATTTTGTGGCGCACTAGTTAACATCAACAAACTCATAACCATTTGCTTGACTTGATCTTTTTCTGCAGCACCGTAACCAACCACTGATTGCTTCACTTCTCTTGGAGAGTATTCAGAAACGCTAATCCGATGAGAAGCACAAGCAACCATCGCTACACCACGGGCATGCCCTAACTTTAACGCAGAGCTAGCATTACTATGCATAAAAACCTGTTCAATCGCAACTTCGGTAGGTGAAAAAGTGTCCATGAGCTGGCAAATGCCATTGAATATTTGTAGAAGCTTATGACTCAACTCAGTATCCGACGTTCGAATACAACCACTATCTAAATAATAGAACTTACGCTGGGAATCTTCACGAATTAACCCATAGCCAGTCACTCTTGATCCTGGATCTATTCCTAATATAATCGTCATTAGCTAATGTCGTGTAGTAATTCTTCAGGGTAATCCGCATTACTATGGACCTCTTGCACATCATCCAAATCTTCGAGCATATCAATAAGTTTTTCCAAAGTTTCTGCTGACTCTCGGTCTATCGGTACCATTGTTTGAGCACGCATAGTTATATGTGATTGCTCAATATCAAAATTTGCAGCTTGTAATGCAGCCAATACAGCATGGTAATTTTCGCCTGCGGTTATAATTTCTAGTTGGCCATCTGTATGCACAACATCATCAGCGCCAGCTTCTATAGCAATTTCCATCGCTTCATCTTCCTTTGAAGTTGCTGCTAATAAAAATTCCCCCTGTTTTGTAAAAAGATAAGCAACAGAACCATCGGTTCCAAGATTCCCCCCATGTTTAGTAAACGCATGCCGAACCTCAGATACTGTTCGATTTTTATTGTCAGAAAGACAATCGACCAATACAGCAACGCCTCCAGGACCATACCCCTCATAACGCATTTCAATCATGTTTGCACCATCAAGACCACCAACACCGCGCTTAATCGCATTATCGATCGTGTCTCTCTTCATATTAGCTTTCAGTGCTTTGCTAATTGCATCACGTAAGCGTGAATTAGATGACTCATCGCTCCCCCCCATACGAGCAGCGACAGAAATTTCACGGATTAATTTCGTAAAAATTTTCCCTCGTTTCGCATCTTGAACACCCTTACGAAAACGAATATTAGCCCATTTACTATGACCAGCCATATATACCTCTTAGACAATGCTTATACGTTTAAATTCGATGAATTATACAATGGTGCGATATTAAAAAAAATGGGGCCACTCGTTCGAATAAAAGTCAAACATAAGAATTTGTTCCACATAGATAATCTTTGATAACATAGGTTAAAAAACTACCTGTCGCCATCACTTATCGACAGGTAGTAAAAGCGGAGACCTCTCAGGGCAACTTAAAGTATAAGCAACCCAGAGAATTGATTAAGATTCATGATCAGATAAATTACAACAAATCTTCTTGAGTTAAGCCAACTTCTTCCAACAAATGCCGCAAGGTTTTAAGCGCTTCAACCTGTATTTGCCTCACTCGTTCACGGGTTAGATTGATCTCTCTACCAACTTCCTCTAATGTTGCTTTTTCAAAGCCTCTTAAGCCAAATCGTCTTGCAATAACTTCTTGCTGATTTTCGGTAAGAACATCAAGAGTTAATTCTAGGTGTGCTCGTAAATTTTCATCTGTTAGTAGCTCAGCTGGATTAATACTATTTTCGTCAGCGATAGTATCCAATAGCGATTTATTTTCTTCGTAACCAATAGGAGTATCAACAGATGCAACTTTGTCGTTCAATCCGAGCAGTTTTTGAACATCCTCTAAAGGCTTATCAACCATTTCAGCAATTTCTTCTGCAGAAGGCTCATGATCTAACTTTTGCGTTAACTGTCTTGCTGCCCGTAGATAGATATTTAACTCCTTCACTACATGTATAGGCAAACGAATTGTACGCGTTTGATTCATGATTGCTCGTTCTATGGTTTGTCGAATCCACCAAGTAGCATAGGTTGAAAACCGAAAGCCTCGATCAGGATCAAATTTTTCGACAGATTTCATCAGCCCCAGATTACCTTCTTCAATTAAATCTAATAATGGTAATCCACGATTTAGATAACGACGTGCAATTTTAACGACCAAACGCAAGTTTGATTCAATCATCCTTTTACGCGCAAACTCATCACCTTGCAGGGCAAGCTTCGAATAGTGAACTTCTTCTTCCGCACTCAGTAGGGGAGAAAAACCAATTTCACTGAGATAAATTTGCGTAGCATCTGTGAAATTTGCTGTATGTTTATTAGACTGCTGACCCGATGCAAGAGTTTCTTCGTCCAACGATAAAGAAACATCCTCTAAACGATCATCAATAGCGATATCATCGTCAACTGCTAACAAATCATCATCGTTCAATAGCTGATCATCGATACATTCAACACCAACATCATCCAAAACATCCATTTTTTCTGCTAACACTTTATTTTTTGGACACATTTTATCACCTATATAGTCAGAAAAACTTGTTTGCCACCATAGCCTAGCAAGTATCTTCTGAACTTGTTAAATTCCCTGTGTAACGTCCTTAATCAATCTTCACTACTAAGCTTATGTAACTTTTAAATAAATGCAACTATTTGATGAACAAACACCTGCGCATTAATAATCTGTTAATAAAAAATAGTAAAAAATTACCGTTGTATTTTTGCAATAATGTGGTAGTAAATGTCAAGGTTTTTGTAAATAATTCAAAGGATTTACTGGAACTCCAGCTTTACGCATCTCAAAATGGACCTGCCAAAATCGTCCATCGACCATTCCCATGTCTGCAATAATCTGCCCAGCCTTAACAGGCTGCCCATCATGTACTAAATTACGAGCATTATTGCCATAAGCGGTTAAAAATTTATCATCGTGCTTGATGATAATCAGATTACCATACCCTTTTAAACCATTACCGGCATATGCCACAACACCTGCAGCCGCAGCATGAATTTGTTCACCTTTTTTTCCAACAATATCAAGACCCTTTTTACCCTGTTGGGGTTGAAAACCATTAATAACATGGCCATTAGCAGGCCATAACCATCGATGCAATGGTCTATTAACAACCTTATTCAATGGTAACTTCGTTAGCTTTTTCAACTTTATTGGGTTTGTATTAGTTAAAATTATATGTTTTAAACGTGCAGGTTTTGCACGTTTAAAAACCGAATCTCGAAAATACAATACCTGACCAACTTTAACAGTATAAGGTTTATCTAATCGATTGATGTTAGCTAATTTTCGGTAATCTAAGTCGTAATGGAATGAAATAGCGTATAGTGTCTCACCCGGCAATACAACGTGTTTTAGTGGTTTGTTCGCCACTGCATGCCAATTGGATTCAACGACCGGAGCTAAATCTTGTCGTTGGGAGCATCCGCCAACAAAAAAAAGTAATATCACTATTATGGAAATTTTATAAGAAAACAACATCATGCTATCTCAAGATACAAATTTTATTAACAAATACATCAGAACTACTATGATTAAAATTGACCATCCCAAAAGATCGATACAAGGGCGTAAACGCTGTTGCAAGGTTTCGCCTAGGAAAAATAGCAGCGCTGATACTAAAAAAAATCGCAATCCACGTCCCAAAATAGAACCTATCACGAAAGGCGTCCATTGCAAATGCATCGCACCTGCTGTGAGCGTAAATAGCTTATAGGGAACAGGGGTAAAACCAGCAATCATGACCATCCATAATCCGCCATCTTTGAACCATGTGAGCATATGCTCATAGCTTGTCGCATAGGAAGAAGAAAGAATGTAAGGCAATAGGATAGCCATACAATAATAACCAATAATATAACCAACTATCCCCCCCATGACAGAAAATAAAGTAGCAATCCATGCATACTGCCAAGATCGGTTGGGGCAGGCCAATCCCATACTAATCAGCATAATGTCTGGGGGAATAGGAAAAAACGACGATTCAGCAAACGATACACCAGCCAGATAATAATGAGCGTGTCTATGATTTGACCATAATAGTGTTTTATCATATATCGATGAAAAGATTGCTATAACACCCAATTAATATCTCCTATCCAATCAGATAGTTGTGAAAAGACTTGATAATGTGTCATATCCAGGTGCAATGGAGTTATCGATACAAAACCTTGATTGATTGCATGAAAATCGGTACCAGGTCCTCCATCTGCTTCTGAACCAGGAGGCCCAATCCAGTAAATAGGACGTCCGCGCGGATCCCACTCTTGAACTACAGGCTGCGCGCTATGACGGGTACCTAAACGAGTAACTTGCAAGCCTTTAATCGCATCCAGAGGCAAGTCTGGAACATTAATATTTAATATTGTATGTGCAGGTAATCTATTTTTAGACAATTTTTGAATCAACTGTCGGGTAATGATTGCTGCCGTATCGTAATGTTGTATATTATACCCTGCTACAGATACAGCGATTGCAGGCAAACCTAAATTTCGACCTTCCATTGCAGCAGCAACAGTCCCCGAATAGAGTATATCATCACCTAAATTGGCACCTTCATTGATACCAGAAACAACCATGTCCGCAATTTCTCCAAAAAAGCCAGTTAATCCCAGATGAACACAATCCGTAGGAGTTCCCTCAACACTATAGTAACCATTCTCTAATTTTTTAACGGAAACCGGTCGAGTTAAGGTCAGTGAGTTACTAGCACCACTGCGATTACGGTCTGGCGCCATCACCTCTACTCTTGCTAGCATCGACAGTTCTTTAGTTAGCGCACTAATTCCTGGGGCATATACTCCATCATCATTACTAATCAATATGTACATATTAACTCTCAGGTGATTCTAACCATTTGACAATCGCCAAGCGCTCAGCAAGCTGTTGCCTATTCTTAGCTAATTCTAATGATGTTACTGTTTGATGTCCTTCTAATTGCAAAACCATTTCTTGTTTAGCGATTAATTGTTGCAAGTCTAAAATTTTTTTTCCAAAATATTGTGGTCCAGAACGCAATTCGTCAACCAGCGAATTGACATGTAAAGCAACCTGCCTTAACTGTAAGCAACTGGTATCGTTATCAATATTCTCAGGACACTGTTTAATGGCTTCTTGGAGAATATGGGGGTGCAAACGATAGTAATTTTGATTATGAGCTAGGGATACAGACGCCCACAACCATATAATTGTCACGATAACCGCTTTCATTAGACCCCCTTAGATCGCGTTGATAAACAAAATTTGTTGATAATACCATTTGTCAGCATTCATGACCATGCTCAGTTAACATCAGCAACAATTGCATTTGAATCTAGACAGAATAACTCAAATTTCCTATCCTACAGGCATTATTAACGAGGTAAGATTATCATGCTGGAATTCAAAACAAGTCAGGACCCAATGACTGGTGATCACTATATTGAAACATCAATATGTGGTAAACATTTGCTAACGACACCACAACTCAATAAAGGCACGGCTTTTACACGAGAGGAGCGCAAAATTTTTGGTTTGTTGGGAAAATTACCTAATCGTATAGAAACGATTGATGAACAAGTGGAGCGAGCCTACACTCAGTTTATGTCCTACAACAATTCGCTGAAAAAGAATATTTACCTTAACAATCTACATGATAAGAACCAAGTGTTATTCTACAAACTGTTGAGTTGCCACCTAGGGGAAATGTTACCCATTATTTATACGCCAATCGTAGGTACAGCGGTAAAATCTTTCAGCCGCGAATATCGACAGCCGCGTGGACTTTACATTACTTATAATGATATCGAGCTGCTCGATGAAATTATTGGGAATCGTTCAAACCCTAATATTGATCTTATCGTGGTCACCGATGGAGAAGGCGTCTTAGGCATAGGTGATCAGGGTATTGGAGGCATGGATATTCCTGTAGCAAAATTAATGGTTTACAGTATTTGTGGTGGCATTGATCCAACAAGTACGCTGCCAGTCTTCCTTGACGTCGGCACTAATAACGAGGAGCTTTTAAACGATCCCATGTATCTAGGCTGTCGACATCCAAGGATAGGTAAGGAACAATACGATGAGCTTATCGCAGCTTTTGTCAAAAGTATCAATAAACATTTCCCGCAAGCATTTCTTCATTGGGAAGATTTAGGACGCAATAACGCAAGAAGAGTACTTGATCAATACCAGAATCAACTCTGCACCTTTAATGATGACATACAAGGAACTGGTGCGGTGACCCTAGCAGCACTACTAGCTGCATGCCAAGTGACTAACACAGCGTTACAAGACAATCGCATTGTTGTATATGGTGCTGGCTCAGCAGGCACAGGCATCAGTGATCAAGTAATCGATGCGCTCATAAGCATTGGCCTATCACCACAAGAAGCGTATTCTCGTTTTTGGTTAATCGATCGCCAAGGCTTATTGCTTGAAGACGATCCGGATTTGACTCCAGCGCAAGTACCATTCGCTCGTCGTAGAGAAGAAGTATCTGATTGGCATTCGTCACCTAATTACATACCATCATTATTAGACACCGTTAAACAAGTAAAACCTACTATTCTTATTGGATGCTCAGCACATCCAGGAGCATTTAATCAGGACATTATTGAAACGATGTCATTATCTTGTCAGCGTCCAATTATCTTTCCCTTATCTAATCCCGATGAAAAATGTGAAGCTCAACCAGCAGATATTTTAGCATGGAGTAAAGGAACAGCATTGATTGCGACTGGCACACATTTTGATCCAGTCAGTTATGAACATCGTATGATTGAAATTGCTCAATGTAATAATGCGCTTATTTTTCCAGGGATAGGCTTAGGTATTCTCGCTGTCAAAGCTAAACGACTATCCAAAGCTATGATTTATGCAGCCTCACAAGCTCTTTGTGAATTTTCTCCCAGCAAACATGACAGTTTTTCCGCACTACTGCCGGCCCTGAATGATGCACAATCAGTTGCCAAGTACATTGCTGAAGCAGTGGCTCATTGTGCAATCGAGGAAGGATTGGCACAGTGCAATCAAGAAAAAAATCTAGGTTCGCTTATCGAAAATATCTACTGGCAACCCCGTTACTTACCATTCAAAAAAATAGAGGCAACTATTAGGGCGAGTTGACAATTCATCCACCCGCCTACCTGCCGCAACTGGTTCCTGAGAGTTCCACACGAATAGTTAGCTTAAGGCATTGAAACGATAAGCTAAAAAAATTGAATGTGCATGGTGATTATGATCAAATAGCGTTTCAAGACATTATGAGATCGACACCATGCAGCAGATGAAATTATTATATAAAGAAGTCCCAAAAGAATTACCTTTTGTTCATAAAACACGATTAAATGGTCTTATCAATGCCTGTTACTACAGCAGCGCAGAATAATACCCTTTATTTAACCTATACGTCGTATGGGTGCTGAAAAAAGTTTCAGCTTCATTTTTTCCACCCGGTTATACGGCAAATAGACTACCG
>JBMLTO010000023.1:0-10977 GCA_049239925.1 Legionella sp.
AAGTGAAGATCCTACAGGCCAAGGCCCAACCTACAACAGATTGATTAAATTTTAACGCGACAGCCGTGAAAGTATTGGTACGAATGCTTTTACTAATACCTCACTAAGTATACAATAAGAAAAAAATAAAAATGAATTGTTGTTTATGAGAATGGTAATTATTTGTTTGGCATTAGTTTTTGCTGGTTTACAGTATAAATTATGGTTGGGTGAGGGTAGTATTTTGCAATGGATTGAGCTTGAGAAAAAACTTGCCCAACAAAAACTGGAAAACAAACGACTTCTCGCTCGAAATAATGCGATGCAAGCTGATATTGTCGAGTTAAAGTCAGGAGATCAAGCGTTAGAAGAGCTTGCTCGTTACGAGTTAGGTATGGTTAAGAATAACGAAGTTTATTATTATTTTACAGAATAATTGTTAGACAGCATCCTTAGAGTATTTTAGACATCCTTCAAGCGCTGGCTTTCCCCATAAACTGATGACATATCCGCCTCCCCCTGAGCCCGTTGGCTTCACGGCAAGTGCTCCTTGTTCGAGTAAATGAGCCATATGCTGTTCTAAGCTTTTACTAATTAATCCCCACTTTCTGAAGCAATCAGCAGCGCTGTTAATTGCAGCTGCTAACATATCTAATCGTTCTGAGAAGGGATGAGACAGGGCTTTTTTTGCTAATAATACGGATTGGGACATTTGTTGATCAATCGCTTGGGCGAGTATGGGTTGTTCTTGCCATAATTGTTCGACTTGCTTAATACAGTGTGATGTAACACCTATTTGCCCACAAGAGGATAAATACCAATTTGGATTCCAGCAGGGATTCAAGGCTTCTGTTTTTCCGTTACAGAAATATATTCCTGATGGATTAGCAACGCCAGCGATATCGAGACCGCTACTTTTTCCATGAAAAAGATTTTCTAATGAGGTGGCAAAAGTAGATATAGCATTAGCTGAGATAAGTTTTTGTGAATAAAACCAACGTGCTGTTGCAACACAAAGAGCTGCTGAAGCTCCCATGCCTACACCGATGGGAATATTACAATTGATATGGAAGTAGCCCTGCAAATCATTAAGCGAGATATCAAGCATCCTCGCCCCGTGTTCAATGACACTCCAGAATAATAAATGCATATTGGCGCCACTGTCCCCTTCATAATCAGCATTTAATTTGTTGGTCGATTTTCGGTAACTGAGTATCAGTTTCTTATCTTTACAGGGGAATACTAAAGCGCCATGGCCGCGAAGAACAGCATGTTCACCAGCTAATATCCATTTACCATGTGTTTGTGTTTCAAAGTTATAGGACATTGTATTGATTGCTTAAAATATCGTGCTGGAAGCGATGGGCTATTTCAGTTTGTTCTGAACGATAAAGTAAATGAATGTTAGGACCAGCATCCATCGTCACTAATGGACCATCCCCTTCTTTCTCCCATAATTGTTGTAGTAGCTGTAATACATCCTGACACTTTTGGGTCATATATCGAAAAGAGGGGACGCTGGTGTTGAATAATTGGTGCATATCTTCAAATTCTTGCCAGCAAATTTGATAACTTTTTTTCCAGTTTTGATGGTTGAGCGCTCTTAGTAAAGCTTGCAAGTTTTCTTCTGCCCGTTGGTAGCGAGAAGGGTATAAATGACTCGTTTGAACGCGTTGATGTGCTTCGCTAGATGAAATCAGTTTTTCCGCATCATCGATAATAATAACTTGGTGCAATAAATCACTGAAGGGTAAAGTTATCGCTGCTGTTGTATCTTCAGACCATAGAGCCCATTGAGGAAAAAATGAACGGCAAGAAGAACCAGAGCCAAGTCGACTAAGCGCAGCTTGTTGATCGATGTTTAGTAGTGGCGTTCTAGTGAGATCACTGAATGCCAGGGCTGCGCATTTAGTTAGCGCGGCAAAGCTTGATGCAGAGCTTGCTAGGCCACTGCCATGAGGAAAGTTATTAGTCGAGCGTACAATAAAATGACCTTGGTAATCGAAGTGCTGCTTTATTCTTTGCAAGTGTCGGAGGAACCGATTTTGACTTTGGGGTGATAAGTGCAAGATAGGTTGGCTCACGGTTGTTAATGGTTCCCATCTATCATTGGTGCCGGTATGTAATTCTAATGTTACAGTGCTTAATAAATTGTTTAAAGTATAAGATAATGATGAGTTGCTGGGTAAATTCTTGGAACTATCTTTTTTCCCCATATATTTAATCAAAGCAATATTAGATGGGGCTTGCGCGGACCATTGCATAAAATTCTCCTGCCTAACTTAAAAAGCGAGTGCTTCCAATTTGGACTTTGCTAATGCTGCTATATGTGTGTCAGGATAGTTTTTGATAACCTGTTGCAGGCGAGTACGTGCCTCTTCTGTTTTGCCTAAAGCAGCAAGTGCATAGGCTATTTTAAGATGGCTTGGTGGTATTTTATTTGAATTAGAGAATTCTTTTAATACAATTTCAAAATGACGAATGGCTTCTGGATAATTTTTCTTGGTCATATTGAGTTCTCCAAGCCAATACTGAGCATTAGGTGCATAACCACTTTGTGGATAATTGGCTAAGAAGCCCGCCATGGCTTTTAACGCCTCATCATATCGTTTTGTTTTAACTAACTCATAAGCAGCCAAATAACTAATTTGTTCTTCAGCCGGATTTAATCTGTTTTTTGGAGCCAGCATTGCTGGCTTAGACTCTGGTTTGGTTAATTTTTCAGCGTTAATTTCAGGTTTTGATAGTTTTTTATCCGATGTTGATGATAATGCTTCGCTCTTATTAAGGGTTTCTTTGCTTGCATTTTTTGGTAGGCGGATACGCTCATCTAAGTCTTTATAGAAAGACAATAATTGTTGTTGCATTAGCTTAATTGTATGGCCTTGTTCTTCAAGTTGGCCACGTAATTCTTGTAGATCTTGTTGCAGGCCCTGCAACTTATCAATGTATCTAGCATTATCAGTTTTTTCTTTCGTATCGCCAGTATCCTTGATAAGTGCAGCTCCTTCGTTATCAACATCTCCGCCTCGAACAAGAGGTTGTTCTATCCCATCTTGTTGTTCGGGAAGGCTAGCAAAATTTTCACTATTATCTACGACAGGTGCTTGTGCGTAAACATAAACCACCTGTGTTAATAAACAGAAAAAACTTATAGCTAGAAGATGTCGATATGATTTCATTATCTGGTTGCCTCATAAATCAATTCAACACGTCGATTTTGTTTATGAGAGGCCTCATCATGTCCTAGATTAGCTGGGCGCTCTTTGCCATAGCTAACAATTCGTAATTGATGTTGACCAACTCCGGCCATTCGCATTAACTCGGCTACAGTATTAGCGCGACGCTCTCCTAAGGCTACGTTGTACTCTCTGCTTCCACGTTCGTCAGTATGGCCTGCGATTAATATGCGAGCACCAGAATTAACTTTAAGATAGTCAGCTTGTGCATTTACAGAAGCCACATATTTTTCAGATAAGTTACTGTCATCGTAAGAAAACAAATAAATTTGGTTATGGGGCGCTTGAGTAGTATACGATTCACCGGGTAGTTGACCTGCAAACCGATTCATTTTACCTAACCCATGAGACGATAAACCACTTCCATCTAACCCAGCTCCTGATGCACTACCTGGAGTTTTAGAGCACGAGGCAAGCAATGCAATACTTGTAGTAAGAAGTCCCACTTTTAACAATGATCTGAATGTCATCCTTCATCTCCTAGTTGTGTTTTTATTGTTTTTTATTGATAAGCAATCACCAATGGCGCTCATTCTACAATCGTTTTTCACGGATGGCTATTGGCAATTACTTATTTGCGTGATTTTTGATCGAACTCTACGTTTTTTAATATAAAGTCTGTGGCTATTCCAGTAAATGCTTTCACGGCCAGATTGGCTGCAATCACACCACCATAGGGAGTTTCTTCAGGGCAGTTGACTTGCTGTTTAATAATTTTTGATGCAATAACATGGTCATTATTTAGTCTTGTTAATACAATTTTTACGACCAATTGTACGACGCTGGGATGGTAAAGAAAATTTTGTTGTAATTCCAATAATTGCGTATCGAGTCTATAATCAGTGAGGCCACTGTAAGGAGGGGTTACAATAGCATGAAAGTAACCTGTTGTTTGTAGGCTTTGTTGTAGAAGTGGTGAAAGCATTTTTGCCGGAGCACTTGTCCAGGCATTATGAACAAAATAGTTAAGTGCTAAAGGCTTATTCACGTAACTCATCTGTTGGCTTCGATACCCTTCAGCAGCTTCTGGTTGTGCTATGATGATTGACAGTGAACGTGTCGATTTAGCGTGATGTTTTTCGCTGAATTGCTCTAATCTGTATAAATTGACAGGAGGATATTTAATCGAACAACCGAATAAAAATAATGACAAAAATACGATTTGGGTTATTTTTTTTATCAATTCTATTCTCCAGGACCTGGTAGCGGTGGACGACTTCCTCTGATAATAACCGCTGGATTTTGTTTGATTTGATTACTGATTTTTTCAAGATTAGATGCCACTGAATCAAGATCATGTAACAATAATACCGTCGGGGGTAGTAGTTGCTCTGACAGTCTATTAAAGCCTGCTTTGCTAGTTTTCATGGTTACTATCAGCTCATTGGTGGCAATTGAAATATTGTCTGCCATATGGGCAAATTGATTTAAACTAGTATGTAGCTCATCAACTATTTTTGGCAATTCGGCCAAGCTATGATTGATATTACTATTATTATGGGCAATCGTCTTGGTAAATTGTTGTAAGTTAGCCAGCGATTCTTGTAGATTGTTTGCATTTTCTTCACTGAGCATGCGTTTAAAGCCTACACTGACCGTATTTATCGTATGTTGCAACTGATTTAAAAAAGATGGTTTTGATGGGATAACAGGATATGGTTCGCCTGGTGTCTTCGTTAGCGGTGAAAAAGTAGCTCTTTTAGCTTCAAGTTCCATATAGGTTGTGCCAGTTATTCCTTGGTTCATTAGGGTAGCATAAGAGCCTTCGGTAATCGGTACACCTGCTTCAATTCGCAGGGTTAATTTAACTTGTCTAGGATCGAGCGGGCTTAATTGGATTTTATCCACCAAACCGACTTTTACACCGTTAAATTTTACAACTGACTCTTCACTTAAGCCATTGATTGGCTCGTGCATATAAACGGTATACATGTTGTATTTTTTGTGATCGAATCCTGCCGATAGCCATATGGCTGTAGTTAGCAAGCAGGTGAATAGTACTAAAACAGTAATACCCACCATTGTATAGTTAGTCTTGGATTCCAAGCATCATACTCCATAAAAGATCAAAGTTTACTAAAATAATCAGCAATTAATGGCATTTTATTGCCCATGAGTTCTGTAATCGGTTGAACGCTAAGCACTTTTCCATGACCAATAAAAGCAACGCGGTCGGTAGTCCTTTTTAAGGATTCGATATCATGACTAACAATGACTATAGTTAAATTCAATGTATCGCGTAAAAAAACAATTAAATGGTCAAACTGTTTTGCACTTAAAGGGTCCAATCCAGATGTTGGCTCATCGAGAAACAGCAGTTCAGGCTCCATGGCAATCGCTCTTGCCATGGCCACACGTCTTTGCATACCTCCGCTTAATTCAGCAGGATATTTAATGGCTACCTCAGACTGCAATCCTACCAAGCTAAGTTTTAATAGGGCTAGCTCTTGTATGGATTGTGTATCGAGAGTAGTAAATTCGCGCATGGGGAACATAATATTATCTAGAACGGTCATTGCTGAGAATAGGGCACTATGTTGAAAAAGCATGCCCCAGCGTCTGCGAATGGAGTTACGTTCATGTTCATTGGCTGTGCTGATGTCTTTTCCAAAGATACGAATTTTTCCTGCTGTTGGTTTTAGTAACATGAGCATACTACGTAGAAGGGTTGTTTTGCCACTACCACTACCCCCAATAATAGCAAAAATTTCACCCTGATTGATCGTTAAATTAAGATCAGAATGTACCCATTGCTCACCTAAAAAATTGGCTAAATCCTTTACTTCTATAATAGGACTCACCGGAGTATCTATCGTCATAAGCCCAGCCAACTGTAAACAATGGAATAAGCCGCATCGGCTATAATGATGAGAAATAATGCCTGTACCACACTTTTCGTTGTTTGTGTACCCACGCTAGTTGCGCTTGAACCTACCTGAAATCCTTGAAAGCAGCCAACCAACGCAATGAGTAAGGCAAAAATTGGAGCTTTATACAAACCAAGCATCATTTGTTTTAATCCGATAGAGTCATGTAAACGGTTTAGAAAATCAATGTAACCGACATTTAGCATGAATTTTGACATGTACATAGCACCTAAGGTGCTAAATAAATCAGACCAAAAAATAAGTAGAGGGAAAATCAGTAAGAGACCTAATAACTTGGGAGCTACCAATAACTCTATTGGTGATAGCCCCATAGTTAGGAGCGCATCAATTTCTTCATTAATTTTCATACTACCAATCTGGGCTGTAAATGCAGAGCTAGTCCTTCCTGCAACAATAATTGCCGTTATGAGTGGTGAAAATTCTCTAAAAATAGCCATACCAGATAAATAAGCGATAAAAATGTTTGCTCCATATGTTTCAAGTTGCAAACCCATTTGGTATGCCAATACTACCCCAATTAGGAATGAAAGGAGCGCGATAATGGGTAAAGCGGAGATTCCGGTAGTATAAATGTTGGCTGTAATACTTGGAATCTGCAAACGACGCCAGTTTTGCAGTGCATAAAAAATACGCTCACTTAACTCACCAACTAAAGAAATTAGTCCCTTTAATTGATTTAACTTGTTGATGCTTGTGTATCCAATTTGATACAGCAAATTATTTGTTTTCTTTAATGGCCAGTTGTGATTAATTGCCCCTTGGTTGTCACTAATCAGTTGAAGCAAGTTTTGTTGTTGTTCATTGAAATTAACCAGCACCACTTCGTTATGTTCTTTTTTTAATGTGTTGATGCATTTAGTTAAGATTAACGCACCAGCACTATCAAGATATTGAATGGCTTGGCCATTAATTTTGATTGTTTTTGAGTGAGGGCGAGCTGACTGATTAAAGTCTTTGGCGAGATTGCCAAGGTGAAGGATAGACCAAGCTCCTCTACAAGAATAACAACTGCTATTTTTGTCAAAAATAAGTTGAGCTTTAGAAGTCATCTGATTCATTTTCTGAAGTCATATAAAATTTGATGATAACAAAAATTATTTTATCAAAATAGCTACTTAGTTTTTTTCCTCTGTAAGGTACCATTTTTGAAAGCATCATGGAGAGGGGGGGAACGACGAAGAAATCTAGTGGTTTTAATGCCTGGAGGTAGCCTTCAGGGTTGTTGACAATATTATTGATTGTCGCCACGGATTATTGAATAGAATTGCCTATCCAAAACGATGCTTTGCGCCGGGAAATAGAAATGTTTTTTTCATGTCTCAAAGGTTGGGCATATTTTTTATGATTGCATTTATTTTGTATTTTATAGTCAAAAAAACTATACTTTAGCTTATTGTTTGCCTACTAGATGGTATTGATAAATGGATAGAGACGCGGAAAAAATCAAAAAGCAGTTATTGATGGCTGTTCGTTCATTATCGACGGAGTCGTTATCGACGGTTTTGGAGGCAGGGGGCTTGTCGTATGTGAATAGCGAAATAGAGGATGGATGGTACTTATTGTCATTATTAGCGGCGATGGATGGAGACGAGAATGAAGTTAGGCCATGTGTTGAGTTATTGTTGGCTCAAGGAGCGGATGTAGGTGTTGAGGATAGTTATGGTAATACGCCGTTACATTATTTTTTAAGCCGTGGTTATGTAGACACTGGGAAGTACTTAATAGATAAATACAATGCGCCATTATTACATGTCAATGATGACGGTCTGAATAAGGCAGGAAAAAGCGAAAAAAACAGTGTGATATCGTATTTATTAGAATACGGTGAAGTGGAGTATGTTGGTCGATTATCAGCACGAGGCAAGGGTGTTGATGAGCAGAGCATCGTGAAGTATGAAGATGGTCAAGCGATACAGTTAGGTGAGCTCCTAGACCGTTATGCCGATGGGCGGACAAAGTATCAACAGGGTATTGCAAAAGAAATCAAGTGTATGGCAAGCAGTTCAAGCAGTTCAAGTAGTTCAAGTAGTTCAAGTAGTTCAAATAATACGATGAGTACTGTTTTAGGTAAGCATGGTCGCTCGGAAGGTATTGATGAAAGTCAGTTGAATAAACAAAGAAAAGTAGAATTGTCATCAGTGGTTGGCGAACGAGAGGTAGTTGGTTCGTCGAGCGATGCTTTTGTTGATAGTATGCCTGGGGTACCCGATAACTCAAGTTACGCTACTAGTTCCAGCTCTAGGTCTAGCTCTAGTTCTAGTTCTAGTTCTAGCGCTGGGGGGCATCATCAAGTTTTAGAACAGACATATAAACATCGATTAATTGAGGGGCTTCATCGTTTAGGTTTAAGCGGTTTTGTTTTGGATGGTTCAAAAAGTTTAGGAGAAATGCTACGAGGTATAAGTCGTCAATTTGAACGCAAGGATTTAGAGTTTGCAGGCAGGGGCAGTCTTTTTGAGGCAGGGATTATCAATTTATTGGGTGAGATATTAGGGTTGGCGACCCACGAAGTAGTGTTGGAGGTATTGAGTTGTGTAGGGGTGTTGTCTAGGTCTGGTTGGTTGCATCGTAGAAAAGAAACAGATGCGCTGGTGAGGGTTTTGCAAGAATACTCGCTATCGATTAGTCGTATGAGTAGCATGAACTGCGAGCAGTTAATTTTTATGTTATATGATTTTGGTCGTTTGGCACATGGTGGCTTCTTGTTAGCGCCGGATAAGACGACTGAGTTATGCTTTACTGTGTTAAATCGATTATCTGCAAGTGGTTTTGCCGAGTTATCGTCGAATTTGGTGGAAGACCTATTATTGGGGATAAAGCGAATGGTGACGGCACGGGCAGTACCGCCATCACGGCAATTAAGCGCCTTATGTGATGCGTTGTTATCAAGCCAGAGACGGGAGAGAAGGACGAGAGAGATAGCGGTGTTACGGGATGATTTAGTTCGTCTAGGAGTCATAGCTAGAGCCGGGGAAAGGATTCGGGTCAATGGTTCGGAGTCGTTCATGAGATTTCCGGTGAGGTTAGGACATCAAGGTGGAGTTACAAGCCGGCCATTGGTGGTTCACGATGAGATAAAAGCGGCGATGAGGCATTTGGAGCGCAGCAATGATTTAAGCTTATTGCGTCGAGTGGTGGATAAGCGGTCATACGTGAGTCAGGATGCCAGTGAAAACATTCGTTTTATGCTATATGGCTTAGGCCGTGGGGCGCAAAAGCATCGTAGACGGGCATTAGAGACTCGACAGCAAATCGCTGGATTAGCCGTCAGGCTTTTTAGTGAGTTAGCTTGTTATCCAACCTCGGCAAAAGCATGGGCTAATAGTTTCTGGAGCCTGGGCAAATTGGCCGAGCAGAGAGTCATGGTATCGTCTAATACAACGTCAGATTTTCAAGGAGCTTTACAGTCGTCCTTATTGCGGTTGTTAGGTCTTGAGCCGTCAGCAGACGCGCAATCGATTGCGAACAGTCTGTGGGGTCTTGGTAAATTAGCCGAGCAGGGTGTGTTGACCTCGTCAACGCCAGCTTTTCAAGGAGCTTTACAGTCGTCCTTATTGCAGTTATTAAGCCTTAAGCGGCCAGTAGAGGCGCAAGACATTTCGAATAGCCTGTGGGGTCTTGGTAAATTAGCCGAGCAGGGTGTGTTGACCTCGTCAACGCCAGCTTTTCAAGGAGCTTTACAGTCGTCCTTATTGCAGTTGTTAAGCCTTAAGCGGCTATCAGATGCGCAAGCAATTGCGAACAGCCTGTGGGGTTTGGGAAAATTAGCCGAGCATCGTGTGTTGACCCCGTCTAATACACTGCCAGATTTTCAAATAGCTTTACAGTCGACTTTCTTGCGGTTGTTAAGCCTTAAGGAGCCAGCAGAGGCGCAAGAGATTTCGAACAGCCTGTGGGGTCTGGGAAAATTAGCCGAGCAGCGTGTGTTGATATCGTCTAATACACTGCCAAATTTCCCAAAAAACTTACGGTCAGCCCTATTGCAATTGTTAAGTCTTAAGGAGTCAGCAGAGGCTCAAGCTCAAGATCTTGCAAACAGCCTGTGGGGTCTTGGTAAATTAGCCGAGCAGCGTGTGTTGACCTCGTCTAATACACCGCCAGGTTTTCAAACAACCTTACAGTCAGCATTATTGCGGTTGTTAAGTGTTGAGCCGCCAGCAGATGCTCAAGAGCTTGCAAACAGCCTGTGGGGTCTTGGTAAATTAGCCGCGCAGGGAGTCTTGGCTAATACAACGTCAGATTTTCAAGGAGCTTTACAGTTGGCTTTATCGCGGTTGTTAAGCCTTAAGTCGCCAGCAGATGCGCAAGCGATTGCGAATAGCCTGTGGGCTTTGGGTAAATTAGCCGAGCAGCGTGTGTTGATATCGTCTAATACACTGCCAAATTTCCCAAAAAACTTACGGTCAGCCCTATTGCAATTGTTAAGCCTTAAGGGGTCAGCAGAGGCACAATATATTTCGATCAGCCTGTGGGGTCTGGGTAAATTAGCCGAGCAGGGTGTGTTGACCTCATCTGAGACAACGTCAGCTTTTCAAGGAGCTTTACAGTCGTCCTTATTGCAGTTGTTAAGTGTTGAGCGGCGAGCAGAGGCACAACATATTTCGAACAGCCTGTGGGGTCTTGGTAAATTAGCCGCGCAGGGCGTGTTGATGTCGTCTAATACACTGCCATATTTCCCAAAAACCTTACAGTCGGCCTTGTCGCGGTTGTTAATGGTTGAGCGGCGAGCAGATGCGCAAGAGCTTGCAAACAGCCTGTGGGGTCTGGGTAAATTAGCCGAGCAGGGTGTGTTGACCTCGTCTAAAACAACGCCAGATTTTCAAGGAGCTTTACAGTCGTCCTTATTGCAGTTGTTAAGTGTTGAGCGGCGA